>NZ_JANRHB010000045.1:0-35777 GCF_024733855.1 Gordonia sp. GONU | reverse complement strand
CGGGTTGCTGCATCCCGAGCAGGGGTCGGTGATCATCGATGGCACCGATATCACGCAGTGTTCGGCCAAAGAGCTCTATGAGATCCGGACGTTGTTCGGTGTGCTGTTCCAGGATGGTGCGCTGTTCGGTTCGATGTCGTTGTTCGACAACATCGCGTTCCCGCTTCGTGAGCACACGAAGAAGAAGGAGAACGAGGTTCGCGACATCGTGATGGAGAAGATCGATCTGGTCGGTCTGACCGGTGCCGAGGACAAGCTTCCCGGTGAGATCTCCGGTGGTATGCGCAAGCGTGCGGGTCTGGCGCGCGCGTTGGTGCTCGATCCGCAGATCATTTTGTGTGATGAGCCGGACTCGGGTCTGGATCCGGTGCGTACCGCCTACATCAGCCAGTTGTTGATCGACATCAACGCTCAGATCGATGCGACGATCCTGATCGTGACGCACAACATCAACATCGCGCGCACGATCCCGGACAACATCGGCATGTTGTTCCGGAAGGAACTGGTGATGTTCGGTCCGCGTGAGCAGTTGCTGACTTCGGAGCAGCCGGTGGTCAAGCAGTTCCTCTCCGGTGATCGGTTCGGTCCGATCGGTATGTCGGAGGAGAAGGACGAGGCTCTGGTGGCGCAGGAGGCGGCGATGGCGGCCGCGGGTATCTCCGGTGGTGGTACCAAGGAGGACTTCACCGAGATCATTCCGCAGGTGCAGCCCAATCCGGGTATGCCCGAACGCAAGGCGGTGCAGCGGCACCGTGAGCGGGTGCTGGAGTTGCTGCCCACCTTGCCGCCCCGGGCGCAGGAGACCATCCGCCGCAGCCTCCACGAGGAGGACCGGGCGCGCGACGAATTCACGTCCGGGGTCTAGCGCGCGGAGCGGTTTCGCCGGCCCCGTCTACCGGTCGTCCCGGCGCGGGACCGCCGATGTTGTGCCCCAACACGTTCCGGGTGTGTCGCGATCAGTCGCGGCGCACCCGGAACGCTGTGCATGTGGCCCGTGCCTGTTCACGGCCGTCGGTTCCGGTCACGGTCACGGCCATGGTGACCATTCGACGTCCGATTCGGAGGAAGGACACGGACCAGTCGTAGGTGGTCGACGCGGCGGGCGAGCGCAGCAGATCGACCGAGATCTCCGTCAGCCCGATGACCTCGTCCGCGGAGGTGATCCCGGCCAGTGCGAGCTGTGCGGCCTCGGTGACGACGGCCAGCACGACGCCGCCCTGCACGGTGTCGAACGGGTTGAGCATCCACGGTGCGGTGGTCCAGGTGCCGGACACCGACGCGGTCGTCGACTCCGCGATCTCGAGTCCGAGAACAACGGCGAAGACGCTGCTGCGCAGGGTGGTTGCGGTGTCGGCGGTGTCGGCGGTGCCCGGTGCTCCGGCGGCCGGTGTCGCGGGGCGTGTGCCGGATTCGTCCACGGTCTGCAGTCCGTGGTGCGGGGACACGGTCACGGCGTCCCGGAGTACCCGTTCCACCGGTACGGCTCGACAGGTCACGACCGCGATGAGCCCTGCGTCGCCGTGGACCTCGGCCACCGAGGCCACGGTGTCGGTGCGTCGGTCGACATCGACGCGCCGGGACTGCGCCCTCACCGTGTCGTCGTCTCCGACCCCCGCGACGAAGGTCGCCGACAGGCTCGACATCACGAAATTCCGGGTACCTCCGGCGCTGAGGTACGGCGCCGACCCGACCGCGGCGTCGACCATCGGGCCGAGTGCGGCCAGCGAGATCGCGCCGTCGGGACCGCGCTGCCAGTCCTGGACCTGCTGGGTGAAGACAGCGACGTGGTCGTCCACCGACTCGAGCCGCACATGCATCGATGCGGTCGCACGGTCCGCATCGAAGATGGGGAGGCCGACCGCCGGCACCGACTCGTCGGTGACGAGAGAACTCGAATTCATATTCAAAACGTAACCTACGAGAACAGCACCCGGCCAACCGGCCGGGTGCTGTTCTGATGCGGGAGTGGGTCGGTCAGACCGTCTCGGGAATCCGCTTCGCGGGCGGGCCGAAGACCGCCTGGGCGGGATCCTCGGGGTTGGTGGCGAGGGCTTCGTGTGCGCCCACGCCGCCCTCGTCGACCATGCGGTCCCAGAGGCGCTGACGGCTGGCGTGGGTGAACAGGACCCACGAGTACATGAACATCCGCGGGAGGGTCCAGCGCGGAGCGGGCTCGGAGTCCTTGCGGCCCACCAGGTGATGCAGGACGAACATCCAGCCCACCATCATGACCATCATGATGATCGTCGCGATGTAGCGTGCCCAGGTCGGGAGCGCCGAGTTGTGCGCGAGGATGTGAACCCAGCCGACGCCGAAGTAGGCGACCATCATGCCGGCCGGAGCGGCCAGGAGCAGGAGCAGCTGCTGCGCGCCCTTGAGGCGGGGAACCGCGTAGGCGAGGATGGCGCCCACCGTGACGAACGAGCCGCCGTTGATGAAGCCCCACCAGTACGGGAAGCCGAGGAACTCGAACGGCTGAACACCGTAGTACTCGTAGACATTCAGGTTGATGCCGATGGTCTCCATGACGGCGTCGGTCATGATGCCCATGCCGAGGAGCATCACGAAGTGCCACTTGTGTGCGCCGTTGCGGATCACGAAGTAGCAGAAGTACGCCTCGAGTCCAAGGAATGCGACATAACAGAGGGGGATCAACGCCGGTACGGTCACGCCGAAGTTGGTGAACGCCGGAACGAGATCATTGGCCCAGTGCAGATGGCCGAGCAGATCGAGCATCGGCTCGAGCAGGCTGCAGACCAGACCGCTGCCCATGACCAGCAGGGGCACGAAGTTCCGGCTCCGCACTGCGGCACCGATGGCCCAGGGGAGCGCGAAGATGACGACCGCTGCACCGGCGATGAAGAAGAACGTGATCTCCGAGGTGGCACCGGCGGTGAAGTCACCGGGACTCGGCGCCATGTTCGGCGGCCAGCCCTCCTCGGTCACGAGTGGCCAACTGCTGGCCAGATTCAGAACTGAACTCACGGCGAACGCCTTCCTGTGATGGCTTCGACCCCCGACGGGGCGCTTGTGTACTCGGTCACACTAACAAAAGGCAGACACGTTGTATACCTATTTTTGAAACTGTCATAAAACCACCCGGCACTCGCGCCGTCGGCGTCGACGGGAGTGCCGCTCGGGCGGGGTAGTGTCGGCCTCGTGGCAGATGTGGTGCGGACGCGCGGCCGGCAACGGACCGCGGACGAGAACGGCGAGATCCCCGATGAGATCTACCGCGCGACGCTGAAGCTGATGGCGCAGAAGCCTTTCAGTGAGATCAGTGTCGCGCAGATCCTGCGCGGCGCGCAGGTCTCCCGCGCGACCTTCTATGCGTACTTCTCGTCGCGCTTCGCCGTGCTGCTCGGCCTGCTCGAGCGCGCGATGGATGACATCTTCCAGACGGTGTCACCGTTCTTGCGGCGTACTGCCGACGACCCACCGGAATCCGCCCTGGAACGGAGTATCACCGACGTCACCAGGGCGTGGCGTCGTCATCGGGTGGTCCTGCAGGCGGTGAACCACCACTGGCCGACCGAGGCGTCGTTGCGCGACCGGTGGCTGGAGATCACGGGACGGTTCATCGAGGCGGGCGCGACCGAGATCGAACGTGAGCGGGAGTCCGGTGTCATCGTGTCGACGGTCCCGAGCCGTCAGCTCGCGGCGACGCTGTTCTGGGGCACGGAGAGGGTTCTGCACATTGCCGGGCTCGGGGTGGATCCCGACCTACCGGACGAGGATGCGGCCGTCGAACCCCTGGTGGCGCTGTGGGCGGGCGCGCTCTACGGGCACCCGCACTGACCGGGCAGCCGCCGAATCAGTGCAGCGCGGAGAGCGATTCGGCGTCGACCACTGCGGACGCGAGACGCTCTATGTTGACGAGGCAGTCCGTCTCGTCGTGGAGATCCGGCTGCATCCGCCCGGCGCCGATCGTCGCCAGCCAGAAGATCAGGCCGTGTACCGACTGCTCCCGGTAGGCACGCTCGGCGTCGGATCGCGTCGGGGGAGTCACGCCGCCGGCGGCGAGCGCGTCCAGATAGCGACCGAGCAGTTCGTCGAACCACGCCCGTCGATCGGCGATCTCGAGACCGCAGTTGAGCGCATAGGCGAAGTCGATGGCCCAGGTGCCCTTGACGATCGTCTGCCAGTCGTAGAGGCCCATCCGTCCGTCGCCGTCGACGTACCAGTTCTTCGAGTGGACGTCGTGATGTAGGAGC
Source organism: Gordonia sp. GONU (assembly GCF_024733855.1). Classification (NCBI taxonomy): domain Bacteria; kingdom Bacillati; phylum Actinomycetota; class Actinomycetes; order Mycobacteriales; family Gordoniaceae; genus Gordonia; species Gordonia sp. GONU. The sequence goes on along the minus strand of NZ_JANRHB010000045.1, from coordinate 31,563 downwards.
GTGAGCGGCGGTCTGGACTTCAGTTCCAGGGACGCCTCGAACGCGGGCCAGATCAGGTCCCGTTGCCGCAGAAGTGATTCGGGAAGTACGGATTCGGCTCGGCGTAGCCCGCGGCGCACCATCGCCTGGGTGTTGATCATCGAGTCGAGATGACGTTGCCAGTCCGAACTCGTCTGCAGGAAAGCGAACTCGCGGTCGAGGCGTGGATCATCCCAGGAGCCTCGTCCGGGTGCAGGGGGCGTGTCCCGTGCATCACCTCCGTGCCCCGATGCAGCACGACCCGCGCTGCCTGACCGACGAGATTCAGCTTTGCTCCACCGACATGCGTGGTCACTCTCCAGACTGGGGCGGGACTGTGGTGGCGAGGGGTCTCTGCGGTCCGGACGAGCCGACTACCAGCGCGGCATGCGGTCGAGGCTGTCGAGAGACTCCAGGTCGACGATCGCCTGACCGGTGCGCCGGACGATACGACGGACGTGGTCGTCGGTCTGCAGTTTGGACACCCGGCCGACGAGATAGGTGTAGGTCCAGAAGATGAAGCCGCGGAACATCTGTTGCCGGTAGGCGAGGAACGCCTCGTCCGGTGACGGCGGCCGGCCGCCGAACGCGGCGAGGCGGTCCACGTACAGCTCGATGAGGTCGCGCTCCCAGTTTCGGCGGTCCTCGATGTCGAGGGCGGCGCTCAACGCATAGCTCACGTCCAGTGACCATCCGCCGCGACCGATTCCCTGCCAGTCGTAGAGGTTGAGCGAGCCGTCGGGCAGGGTGAACCAGTTGCCCGGATGGACGTCTTGGTGGAGGAGGGTCAGTGGGCCGCTCGCGTTGAGCTCGAGCGATCGGCTGAGACCGGCACGGATGTCGGCGCCGCGACCCCGGAGCTCCGCGGGTACCTCGTCGGGCAGGAGACGCATACCCACGACCGCACCACGATCGAAGCCGATGCGCGCGTTGAACATCCGCTGCCAGTCGTCGGCACGCAGCAGGTTCCAGGTGTTCTCGAGCCGAGGGTCCTCCCACAGGGCCCCGTGGTAGCGGGCGAGTTCGGTGACCATGGACTCCGCGGCGGCACGGTCGACCTTCAGCGTCGACGCGTCGGCGAACCGGGCGCCGCGCGCGACGGCTATGTCCTCGGTCAAGACCATCGATCGGCAGCTGCGGGGGTCCCAGGCGCCGTGGTAGCCGGCGGGCGCGCCGATGTCGAGTTCAGGCCGGATTCTGCTGTAGAACAACGCTTCCGCGCCGGCCGCGCCGGTCACGCCCACCAGCAACCGGTTGAGGAGCGACGGCGTGGACTTGGAGTAGATCGCGCGGGGGAGTCCGGCCGAGATTCCCGCTTCGTTCCAGTCGACGGTGATGGCTCGGCGTGAGCTGGTGCCGTCCGAGCCGGAACCGAGTCGGAAGCCGGTGACCCGAGCCGCTCGATGCCCGGTGGCGAGGACGGCGGTCAGCCATTCGGTGGTCAGCTGGTCCACGCTCGCCGGTACCTGGTCGCGCCTGGTGACCGCCGATCGGCCGCGGATCCGTTCACCGGCCGATGTCGCCGCCACCCGCGTGACCGCAGATGCCATGGCCAACTGTTCTCGCACAGCAGTCCCCTTCTGGTGCCCGGACGCCGAATGCTCGCGGGATGTGTCGGCCCCCTGCGCCGTTGGTCTGGCGCAGGGGGCCGTCTGTCATTCTGCCGACGCGATGAGGTCGCGTCCGATGATCTCTTTCATGATCTCGGTGGTTCCGCCGTAGATCGTCTGGACCCGGGTGTCGACGTAGGCGCGGCCGACGTCGTACTCGGTCATGTAGCCGTAGCCGCCGTGTAGTTGGAGGCAGCGGTCGATGACCCGCTTCTGCAGTTCGCTGACGAACCATTTGCCCTCGGCGGCATCGATGGGTGTCAGTTCGCCGGCGTTGTAGGCGAGTACCGATTTATCGACATAGGCCTCGACGATGTCGATCTCCGTCTTCATCTCGGCGAGCTCGAACCGGACATGCTGGAGGTCGGTCAGCGAACCGCCGAACGCCTTGCGGTCACGGCAGTACTCGACCGTCTTCTGGTGGATGGCGCGGGTGACCGCGAAGGCCTTGGCCGTCACCCCGAGACGCTCGCGCGGGAGATGGCTCATCAGGTACGGGAGTCCCTTGCCCTCTTCGCCGAGCAGATTGGCATGGGGTACGACGGCGTCAGCGAAGAAGAGTTCGGCGGTGTCCTGCGCGGGCAGGCCGATCTTGTCGAGTTTTCGTCCGCGTTCGAATCCCGGGGTGTCGTCGGCCTCGACGACGAACAGACTGAAGCCGCGGGAACCGGCCTCGGGGTCGGTCTGGGCGGCGACGACGATCAGGTCGGCCATGATCCCGCTGGAGATGAAGGTCTTCTGCCCGTTGAGAATCCAGTTGTCGCCGTCGCGCCGGGCCGAGGTCTTGATGCCGCGCAGGTCGCTGCCGGCCCCGGGCTCGGTCATCGCCAGCGCGCCGATGCTCTCGCCGGCGGCGAATCCGGGTAGCCACCGCCGCTTCTGTTCGTCGTCGGTCAGATCCAGGAGGTAGTGCAGAACGAGATCGTCCTGCAGGCTGATGGTCGTGTTGAACGACAGCGCGTTGATCCGTGCGGTCTCCTCGCACACGATCATCCGGTAGCGGTAGTCGGATTCGCCTGCGCCGCCGAACTCCTCACCGATCTGCAGGGCGTAGATCCCGGCCTTCGCAGCTCGCGCGAAGACCGCGCGGTCGATCCAGCGGTCGGCGTCCCACTGCGCTTTGTACGGTTCGACCTCCCGGCGCAGGAACTCGCGGACCGTCTCGCGGTATGCCTCGTGGTCCGCGGTGTATAGGGTGCGTTTCATGATCCCAGCCGTTCGATGATGGTGACGTTGGCCTGTCCGCCGCCTTCGCACATGGTCTGCAGGCCGTAGCGGCCGCCGGTGCGCTCGAGTTCGTGGAGCATCGACGTCATGAGCCGGGCTCCGGTGCAACCGATCGGGTGGCCGAGCGCGATGGCGCCGCCGTTGGGGTTCACCTTCGCGGGGTCGGCTCCGGTGTCGGCCAGCCAGGCGAGCACGACGGGAGCGAAGGCCTCGTTGACCTCGAAGGTGTCGATGTCGTCGATGCTCAGGCCGGCGCGCTTGAGTGCGTGCTCGGTCGCCGGGATGGGGGCGGTGAGCATCATGATCGGGTCTGCACCACGCACCGACATGTGATGGATCCGGGCACGCGGGGTGAATCCGAAGCGGTTGACGGCGTCCTCGGAGGCGATGAGCAGAGCGGCAGAGGCGTCGGAGATCTGGCTGGCGACACCGGCCGTGACCTTGCCGCCCTCGGAGAGCGGCTTCAGTCCGGCGAGCTTCTCGAGGCTGGTGTCGCGGCGCGGTCCCTCGTCGGTGGTGACACCGGCGTATTCGGTGATCTCACGGGTGAAGTACCCGGCGTCGATGGCGGCCAGGGCGCGCTGATGACTGCGGAATGCGTAGTGTTCGCAGTCCTCGCGGCTGACGCCCCACTTGTCGGCGATCATCTCGGCGGCACGGAACTGTGAGACCTCCTGCGTTCCGTAGCGCTGTTCCCAGCCCTCGCACCCGGTCCACGGGTCTGACGAGCCGTACGGTTCACCGGCGCCGAAAGCGCAGAGGATCGGGTACTGACTCATCTTCTGCACACCACCGGCGACGATCAGGTCGCTGGTGCCGCTCATCACGGCCTGCGCCGCGAAATGGATTGCCTGCTGCGCGGATCCGCACTGACGGTCGATGGTGACGCCGGGGACCGATTCGGGCAGACCAGCCGCGAGTGCCGCGGTACGGGCGATGTCCCCTGCCTGCGAGCCGAGATTGTCCAGGCAGCCCAGGATGACGTCGTCGATCTCGGCCGGATCGAAGTCGTGCCGGCCGGTCAGTGTGGCGATCGCGTGGGCCGCCATGTCCGCGGGGTGCCGGTCGGCGAACCCGCCTCCTCGTTTGCCGACCGCCGTACGGGTCGCGTCGACGATGTATGCCTCGGCCATCTGTTCTCCTTGGTCTTGATCGATGCTCAGCGGCATCGGCGCATCACTGGGGGGCACGTGGGCGCTCCGGTCGGGGCGCGTGGAGGGCGGATCGATCTCTCACCCATGCCTGCCGACATAATTTAACATAGAATCAAAACTTGCCGGGTGGAAAATCGTGCCGGGTCCGGGTGTCCCGGCGGGGCGCCTAGGCGACCGGCGTGCGGCGCTCGTCATCGGCGGTGTGCGTCGCCGGCCGCAAGGCCGGATCTACCGGGTTCCGGCCGTCCACCAGGTGCCGTCCCAGCATCCGGATCGTCCAGGCGATCCCGCCCGCGACGGTCAGTGCGGCAAGGGACACGAGGATCATCGACGGGTTCTCGGAGTGGCGCACCGACAGATAGAGGATGCCGGTCCCGAACAGGCCCATGGCGAACGCGCCGGGAACCAGGGTGATCAGGTACAACTGAGCCGCTCCGCGGAGCAGCGGTACGAGTCGATAGGCGACGATCCCGCTGACCACGGCACTCATCGCGTTGGTGAAACCGAGGAAGATCGGATAGCCGAGCACGACGAACGGCTGGCGGTCCTGGTAGCAGTACACCTCGAGGATGCTGATGTAGGTGATCTCGGCGATCACGGCCATGGCGACGATCGACGCGTACAGCGACCACACCGTCCGCATCTGGGGACGTCGGGCGAGTGTGCGGGAGATCAACACCGTCGCGCCGCCGTAGAAGGCGATGTACGCCGCCGGTACCCATATCGGCTGGTTGCTCCCGAACGTCGTGTACAGGTGCCACTGCCCTTCTTCGTAGAACCACAACCCGTACAGGTGATCGAAGAGGGGCTCCATCAGGCAGGTCAATCCGCCGCTGGCGAGCAGGATGGCGGGCCAGATGATTCTGTCGCGCACGCAGATGCGCACCACGTAGGCGATGGCCGCGAGGGCGAGCGCGAAGGTGAGGCCGGTTGCCAGCCACTGCCCGACCTCACTTACGGGAGAGTCGATTCCGTCGGTCGTCACGGGGGCGGTCATGGTGTTCTCCTCGGACCAGAAGATTTATTTTGTGTTAGAAAAGTACCATAAGTTGGTTTATAGTGTGGCCCACGGCACACTCGCCGTGCCTCCGGCCACAAGGAGTGGATCAATGGACGTCCTCAACGCGCAGTCCCCGCCAGGGGCCTCCTGGAGCTCGATCAACCTCGCCGAGGCGGTGTCCGGCGTGATGACCCCGCTGACCGCCAGCGTGTGGGTACCTGCCAGCGAGATGGGTCTCCGGTCGCCCTTCCATGCCATGGGGGTGTTGACCGGCAGCGGCGCCGGGATCCCCGACGATCCGCTGGAGCGGATCACCGGCGCCTTCTTCGGCCGGATGGCGGTTCGGGTCGACTTCCTCTGCCGCATGGGAGATCTCATCCCCGGACAATCCGGTGACGCCCTGGCCCGCGACTTCTTCGGCTTCGTGCCCGAGGACTTCGTGAGTTCGCCGTCCATGCGGCGTCTGCCCGTCATCGCGGTCAGCTATCCGCGGATGCTGGCGACCATCGTGCGCCGGATGCGTCGGGACAGATCAGACATCGACGCCTGGTGGCGGCAGTCGATCGCCACGATCGGCACCCTCGGCCAGGACCAGGTCAGGTCCCTTCTCACCGATGCGGTCGAACGGTTCACCCACGCACTGGAACTGCAGGCGATCGTGAGTGCCGGCGCCATCCAACCCGTCCAGGAGCAGATCACCACACTGGCCGAGAGGGCGGGCGTGGACATCACCGACCTGCTCCGCGGACACGGTTCGCACGAGGAATCGGTCGTTCTCGCCGACATGTGGAACGTGTCGCGAGGCGAGATCTCGCTCGCGGAATTCCTCGTCCGGCACGGGTATCACTGCGCGGGCGAGGGTGAGACGGCATCGACCAGCTGGCGCGAGGACCCGGCGCCCGTCGAACGACTGATCACCTCATTCGCCGGTATGCCGGACAGTGAGAGCCCGCAAGAGCGCGCCGCCGCGCTCGAACGGGCGGGTGCCGCCGCCGAGCGTACGTTGTTCGCCGGTAGCGGGGTGGGGCGGATGAGAACTCGACTGACGCTGCGGCTGGCTCGCCTGTTCATCCCGCTGCGCGGGGTCGGAAAGGTGAGTTACCTGCAGAGTCTCGACGTGATCCGGGCCTGCGCGCGCCGTCTGGGAGCCGACGCCGTCACCGACGGTGTGCTCGACACGCCTGACGACGCCTTCTATCTGACCGCGGAAGAACTGGCGAGAGCACTGCCGGACGGCGTCCGGTCGATCGTCGCCGACCGTCGGGCGCGGCGCCTGGAGTACCAGTCGCTGAAACTGCCCGCCGCATGGGTCGGCAACCCCGAACCCGAGCGCGCGCAAGAAACCGGCGCCGAGTCAGGGCAGGCCGGAACCATCTTGTCCGGGGTCGGCGCATCCCCGGGGACCGTCGAGGGCCGGGCCGTCGTGGTGACCGAACCTGCCGACGCCGAGGTCTCCGACGGCGACATCCTGATCGCGCACACGACCGATCCGTCATGGGTCTCCCTCATGTTCCTGTCCGAGGCGCTCGTCGTCGACATCGGCGGGATGATGAGCCATGCCGCGGTGGTCGCACGGGAGATGGGCGTTCCATGTGTCATGAACACCAGGACGGGCACCACCACGCTGACCACGGGTGACCGGATCCGCGTCGACGGCGCGTCCGGGACGGTCGAGATCCTCGTCAAAGCCGCCGAGTCACGGGCCGAACCCGTTGCGGCGGAATCGTGATGCGGGCAGAGTCCGGCAACCGGTCGGACGACAAACAGAACGGGAGTTATGTGATGGCGATCGACAGTGCGGCGAAACAGGCGGAGGACACCGCTGTGCCGCCACTGCCACGGCGCGGCTCGACAACCTTCCTCGCAGCCGTCGGGCTCGTGTGGTTCCTGGTGTGTGTCAACACAATCGCACGCTGGGTCACCTCCGACACCGAGTTCTCCCCGGCGCCGAAGATCGGTCCGGACGAGATGGCCGACTGGCGCCTGATCGCGCTGCGGGTCTTCGAGGTGATCAGTCTCCTGGTGCTGGCCGCCTTCATCTGGTTCTCGGTGGTGCAACCGATCCGCAAGACCGGAAAGCTCAGCCTCGACGGACGATTCGTGATCGGTGGCCTGATCTGCTTCGTCGCCGACGCGTTCCTCAACGTGCAGGAGTACCTCTTCGCGTGGAACAGCGAGAACGTCAACATGGGCGTCTGGGTGAAATTCCTGCCCTTCCACAACCCCGAGGCGCCGAGTCGTTACGCGGAGTCCCTCATCTGGGGCCCGCCGATGTATGTCTACTTCTGCGCCGGCGTCGCAATCGTCGCCTGCCATCACGCGAACAAGGCGCGCCGTCGCTGGCCGAACATGAGCAAGGTGACGCTCTTCACCTACGTCTTCATCGGTGAATTCCTCTTCGACTTCATCGTGGAGAACGTCGTCATCCGCACCACCCACGCCTATTCGTTCGCCAAAACCTATGAGCCGCTGACCCTCTGGGCCGGAACCGTACACCAGTTCCCGATCTACGAGTCCATCCTCGTGGCCGCTGTCGGGTGTGTGTTCACCTGGATGCGGATGGAAGCGCAGGATCATCCCGAGGGGCTGTCGCCCATCGAGGTCGGACTCGTGCACTGGCGCCCGGCGCTCCGGGAGCCGGTGCGCAACTTCGCCGTCCTCGGCTTCTGCATGGTCACACTGGTCTTCGTGTACCACCTGCCGTTCAACTGGCTGGGACTCATCGGCACCTCGATCGCGGACCTACCGAGTTACCTGTTGCCTGCGTGATCTGATCTCCGCCGTGAGCGGGCCTCGAGGGGTGTGGGAGTACCCTCCGAGGCCCGTTCGTCGTTGCCGCTCCTCGCACCTCAGGGTTCGGGGGTGGGCTCATCGGCGCCGGGTTCAGATCGGGGAGATCGACCGTCGCTTGCCGGGTACCCGGGGTTCACGGCGTCCACCCGAACCGTTCGACGCCGACCGGGCGAGTGCGTCGGCCAGCAGTGCGCGCGTCTGGCTGGGGAACACCACGTCGTCGATACCGAAGCCCTGCGCGGCGCGGACCGGGTCGACCGCCTCGCGAAGCGACGCGATCACCTCTGTCCGCCGCTGTTCGGGGTCGTCGGCGGCAGCGATGTCGCGTCGGTAGGCGATGTCGACGGCGCTCTCGATGGGCATGGCGCAGATCTCGGCCGTCGGCCAGGCCAGGACGAGGTCCGCGTCGATGCTGCGGCCGCCGCCCATCGCGACGTAGGCCGCGCCGTACGCCTTTCGCATCACGACGATGTACCGCGGCACGGTGGCGATGGCGAGCTCGTAGGCGAGACGTCCACTGCGCCTGCCCAACTGGGAGGCCTCGGCATCGGAACCGATGAGGAAGCCGGGCAGGTCGACGAGGAGCAGGAGCGGCAGACCGAAGGCATCGCAGACCGCGATGAAGTGTGCGGCCTTCTCGCAGGCCGGACTGTCCAGTGCCCCACCGAGATGCAGCGACTGGTTGGCGACGACGCCCATCGCATGCCCGTCGACACGGATGAAGCTGGTCACGATGTTGGGTGCCGCCGCGGCGCGGATCTCGAAGACCGAATCCTGGTCGGCCAGTGCGTCGAGCACGTCGCGGACATCGTAGGCGCGTCGCATCGAGGTCGGGACGATCTCGTCGATCCGATCCGCGGTCGACGGGATCCGGCCGGAGCCGCGCGGCCCGAAGCCCTCGGCGTGAGACGGTAGGTAACTGAGGTAGGCGCGTACGGCGTCGATGCCCTCTTCTTCGTCATCGGCAGCGAGATCTGCTGTTCCATAACCGGTCTGGACGTCGGCTCCACCGATCTCCTCGTTGGTGAGATCCTCGCCGGTCCCCGCGCGGACGAACGGGGCCGAGGACATGCCCATGGTGGAGATCTCCCGGACCATCACCACGAAGTCGCACAGTGCGGCGAGGTTGGTGGCGAGGCCGAATCCGGGTCCGAGCATCACCGCCACCGTGGGTACGAGCCCGGAGAGGTCGACGAGCCGCTGCAGCATCGGTGACCCGACTGCGGCAAGTCGCGAGTCGAGTCCCTCCTGAATCCGGTGCCCGCCACCGTCGCACAGCAGGACGAGCGGGATACGGTCGCGCAACGCGCGCTCGACGCACCGCTCGATCTTGGACATCCCCACCGCGCCGTTGCTGCCGCCGAGCACCGTGAAGTCGAACGCCGCGATGGCCGCGGGCCGTCCGTCGATCGTGCCCACGCCGGTGACGACGCCGTCTCCCGGAGCGTGCGCACCGTCGGGGGAGTCGGGTATGGCGAGAGCGCCGAACTCGATGAAAGACGCACCCCCGGTGAGCATTCGCACGCGTTCCCGGGCCGTGTACCGGCCGCGCCGGTGTTGCCGATCGACCTCGACGGGGCGGGCGTCGTCGAGGACGGCGGCGTGCGCGGCACGAACGCGTTCGAAGACGTCCCCGGTCGCGCTGTCGGCGGACGCGGGGCCGGGGGCGATGATGTCGGCGGTCATGTGGGTCGGCTCCTCGTGGTTTCCGCGCCGACGGCGACGTGCGCCGTCAGTCGCGGGACTCGTCGGCGCGCGACTTCTCGACGGCCATCGCGCGCTGTTCGCGGCGGTGCCGGCGGACTTCGCGGCTGAGATCTGTGGTGATCTGGCGGGCAGCCCATTTCAGGGCGTCGACGTCCTTGGGCAGGGTTGTCTGTTCATAGCCGGTGAGAAGGTAGAGCGCCCAGCTTGCGTACCGGTGGGCGATGACCCGGTCGTCGAGGAGTTCGAGCACCGCGTCGAACACGACGTCGTAGCGGGCGCGGTCGGCATCCTCCTGGACCTTGCGCACGGCGGGATCGATCGCGGACCAGGTGCGGATCGCCGATTCGGCACCGTGCGGCAGAGCCAGGCCGTACTCGATGAGGCCGTCGATCCGTTGTTGCGGGTCGGGCTCGAACCGGGCTGCCGACATCTCGCTCTCGGTCCGCGACGTGTACCAGTGCTCGATGAGTTGTGAGGTGTAGGCGGACCAGTTTTTGAAGAAGTGATAAAACGACCCGGTGGTGACCCCGAGCCGCTTGCACACCTCGGCGAGCTTCAGCGACCCGTAGCCCGAATCGGCGAGCACTGTCAGTCCCGTCTCCAGATACGCTTCCCGCGTTGCAGTGGCTGCCATGCCGCAACCGTATCGAAAGCGGGTGGACCAGGGGCGCGAGGAACGTGACCGGTGCCCGGCGCCGTGGGCTGTTGCCCGGCCGCGGTCGCGAGTCGGGAGCGCCGTCACGTCGTGGCCGTCTCGGTGATGCGGGAATCCGGGGGCGCGAAGAGTCCGTCGCCGACGATGCCCTGCGCCGTCGCGACCACCACGCCGACCGGCGCTTCGTCGTTGTGCCACCACTCCGGTGCCCAGTTGAGGGCACCGATGACCATCATGCGTGCGACGCGGACGTCGACCGACGGGCTGATGGACCCGTCGGCGACGGCGTCGGCGAGCAGGTCGCGCCAGACCGCGTGATAGGCCTCGCTGTCGGCCTGCAACGACTCCCTGATCGGCGCCGGCACGTGACCGAGATTGCGGGTGACCGCGGTGGCGAACTCGGACAGCTCCAGTTCGATGCGCAGGTGGGCGTCGATCGCGATCATGATGCGGTCGCGGCTCGACGTGTGGGGTGGGCTCGCCTCGAGCGCCGCCGTGACGTGCTGACGGACGCGGCGCTGGCCTTCCCGCAGGACCTGCGTCACCAGGTCGTCCCGGGAGGAGAAGTAGTGGTACACCCCCGGCGCATGCACGCCGGCGCGACGGGCGATGTCCGACAGGCGAGTCGCGGCATAACCGCGCTCGCTGAGGACCTGCGCCGCCGAGACGAGTATCCGCTCCCGGGTGCCCAGTGTCGATGTGTCCGGTGCCGATGGGTCCGGGACCGGTGTCCCCGGGACCTCTGACGGACCTGGCGGGGTCTGCGACGCGGGTGTCCTGGTCATGGCATCGTGTACCCGCCGGACACCGAGAACATCTGGCCCGTCACCTGCCGGGCGGCGCGTTCGGAGGACAACCACACCACGGAGTTCGCGACGTCCTCGGCGGTCGTCAGGCGCCGTAGCGGAGTGCCCTTGGTCATGAACTCGGTCTGCTTGTCGTCGAAGACGGTTCCGGCGCCGCCGGCCCACAGGCTCTTCGCGCCGACGGCTTCGGGGCCCTCCGGCACGACCAGTCCGGGACAGACGATGTTGGAGCGGATGCCCTTACGGCCGAACTCTTTTGCGGTCGTCCGGGCGAGCGCGACGACAGCTGCCTTGGTGGCGCCGTACACCGCCTGCCGGATCTGACCGAAGGCCGCGTCGCTGGAGACGAAGACGATCGACCCGCTGCCGTTCGCGGACATCGGTTCCAGCGCCGCCTGGGTGGTCGCGATGGAGGAGTACAGGTTCACCTCGACGAGCCGCTGCCAGCGGTCCCGGTCGGTGTCCTCGGTCAGGAAACCGGGAACGCTCCATCCCGCGTTGTTGACCAGGCAGTCCAGCCCGCCCCAGGCATCGACGGCGGCGGCGACGGCCTGCTCGGGGGCGTCGGGCTCGGTCAGGTCGGCGATCGCGAGCCGCACCTCGGCGGCACCCGCGGCAGTGGCCTCGGCCGCGACCTTCTCGGCCTGCTCGCCGTCGATGTCACTCAGGACGATGCGCGCGCCCTCGCGTGCGAATCCGTGCACGATTCCCCGGCCGATGTTCGACGCGCCCCCGGTGACGAGTACGCGTGCGTCGGCGAGACCAAGATCCATCATGTGTCCTCTCGCTGCGTCGACGACCGTGCGGCCGCGGCGGCCGGCTGCGACGCAGAATAATTTATGTTTCATTCGAAAAACAAGGTTTCGGCGATATTGCCGTTCCGCCTCGGAGACCGGCCGAAAACGGTTGCCCGTCATCCAGTTTTAATCTATCTTCAATTCAACTCAGTCGTCCAGCGAATCGGAGTCGTGTTGAGAGTCGTGCGTGATGTCGAAGAACTCGTCGAGGGTGAGGAGCGGGAGGTGACCGGCCTGCTGGCCGGCCGCCGTGCGGTCGTCACCGGCGCGGGGCAGGGCATCGGACTGGCCATCGCCCGGGAACTGTCGCGCCACGGCGCGGTGGTGGCGCTGGCAGACCTCGACGAGGCCCGGGCCACGACCGCCGCCGCAGCGCTCCCCGGTGACTCGTTCGGCGTGGGGTGCGACGTGACGTCCCCGGACGACGTGCGCGGCGCGGTCGACGTCGTGGTGAAGCAGTGGGGCGGCGTCGACATCTGGGTCAACAACGCCGGCGTCACCAGAGATGCCTCGCTGCGCCGGATGACCGTCGAGGACTTCGACCTCGTCATCGGCGTCCATCTGCGCGGCACCTGGCTCGGGGTGAAGGAGGCCTCCGCGATCATGCGCGACAACGGCGGCGGCTCGATCGTCAACATCTCCTCCATGTCGGGCAAGATCGGCAATCCGGGCCAGACCAACTACAGCGCTGCCAAGGCGGGGATCGTCGGACTGACCAAGGCGGCGGCCAAGGAACTCGTCCACCACGGCGTGCGCGTGAACGCTGTACAGCCCGGCCTGATCAAGACCCCGATGACAGCCGCGATGTCGGCCGAGGCATTCGCCGCCACCGAGGCCACGATCCCGATGAAGCGCGCCGGGGAACCGGAGGAGGTCGCCGGGGCCGTCGTCTTCCTTGCCTCGGATCTGTCGAGTTACGTCACCGGATCGGTGATCGAGGTCGGCGGGGGGCGAGGGATGTGAGCGTCGTCGACGTCGCGGTCTCCGACGGGATCGGGTATGCCACGCTGAACCGGCCGCAACAGATGAATGCGGTCACCGCCGAACTCGGTCGGGAACTCGCCGAGGCGATCGGCGCGCTGGGCGACAGCGCCGACGTCAACGTGATCGTCATCCGCGGCGCAGGTGGGAACTTCTGCGCCGGAGGCGATTTCGCCGAGGTCGAACGACTTCGCGCGGACGGCCCCGACGCCCTGCGCCCGCTGTTCGAGAACTTCCGGGACGCGTGCGGCGCCGTGTCGACCTGCCCGGTGCCGGTCGTCGCCCTCGTCGAGGGCGTCGCGATGGCCGGCGGATTCGAGCTGATGCAGGCGGCCGACGTCGTACTCGTCAGCGATGACGCCCGGATCGCCGACAACCACATCCGGTTCGGGCAGATCCCGGGCGGCGGGAGCACACAGCGTCTCCCGCGACTCGTGGGCCGTCAGCAGGCCCTGGGCCTGCTCCTCAGCGGCGACCGCCTGTCCGGGCTGGACGCGCAGCGCCTCGGACTGGCCTACCGCAGCTGGCCCGCGGCGGAATTCGACGGCGAAGCAGCCGCTTTCGTCTCGAAGCTGGCCGGTCGCGACCGGTCGGCGGTCACGAAGATCAAGAGCCTCGTCCAGCAGGGGCTGTCGGGATCGCTCGACGACGGCCTCGACCTGGAGCTGGACGCGGTGGTCGGTCATATCAGTGGTGACGCCGGGAGAAACGGTGTCGCGACCTTCGCTACGAGGAGGCAGTAGGACATGTCAGATGGAGCTCAACCCGTGGTGCTGTGTTCGATCACCGATGACGGGATCGGCCGGATTCGGCTGAACCGGCCCGACGCGGCGAACGGTATGGACACGGAGTTGCTGCGCGCGCTCAACGACGCGGTGCTGACATGTCACGGCGACGCCCGGGTCAAGGTCGTCGTCCTCACCGGCGAGGGCAAGAACTTCTGTGCCGGTGGCGATGTCAAGACCTTCGCGTCCAAGGGAGATGCACTGCCGGACTATCTGCGCGAGGCCACCGCGTGGCTGCAGATCGCCACGGCGTCACTGCTGCGGCTCAAGTGCCCGGTCATCGTCGGTGTCCAGGGATTCGCCGCCGGCGGTGGCGGACTGGGCCTTCTGTGTGCGGCGGACTTCGTCGTCGCGGCCCGGTCGGCGCGCATCTTCTCCGGCGCGGTACGCGTCGGGATGGCCCCCGACGGCGGCGCGACGGTGACGCTCGCGCAGATCGTCGGAGTTCGCAAGGCCCTCGAGATCCTGCTGACGAATCCGACGCTGACCGCAGCGGAGGCACACGAGATCGGACTGGTCAGCGAGGTCGTCGACGACGCCGAACTCGACACGCGGGTCACGGAACTGGCGACGACGTTCACCACACTGCCGCCACTGGCCGTCGCCGCCACCAAGCGGCTCGTCTGGGACGGGATCGGTTCACCCATCGAGTCACGCCTCGGCGAGGAGGCCCGCGTCGTGTCGGCATTGTCGGGCACCGCCGACTCGCTGGAGGGGCTCGCCGCGGTCATCGAACGCCGGACACCGAAGTTCGTCGGCGCATGAGCACCGACGCGACACCGGAGCCCGTGCTGGTCGCCGACCACGGCGCGGTTCGGGTCATCACCCTGAACAGGCCGGAACGACGCAACGCCATCGACCTGCCCCTCCGGTACGCACTGGCCGAAGCACTCGAGGCGGCCGCCGACGACAACTCGGTACGCGCGATCGTCCTCACCGGTGCGGGAGGTGTCTTCTGCTCGGGTGGTGACGTCTCGACCATGAAGCGGATGCCCGCCGAGGAGGCACGGCCGCGGGCGCAGGCCGCGCAACGCGTGATCCGCGCGATCTGGGCGACCGGCAAGCCGGTCGTGGCCGCGGTCGCGGGCGCGGCCTACGGCGCAGGTGCATCGCTCGCGCTCGCGTGCGACCGCGTGATCGCCGAGGAGGGCACCCGCTTCTCGACGGCCTTCACCGGCGTCGGGCTGGCCGGCGACATGGGGATCTTCGCCAGCCTGCCGGCGCGCGTCGGTGCCCCGCGGGCCCGTCAGCTCTTGCTCATGCCGCAGGTCATCGAGGCCGCCGACGGGCTGACGATCGGCCTGATCGACCGGCTGGTCCCGGCCGGTCGATCGCTCGACGAGGCACTCGCCGACGCCACGACACTCGCGGCCGGACCCGGACAGGCCTACGCCACGATCAAGTCGATGCTCGCGCAGGCGGGTGGGCTGACCCCGGACGTCCTCGACCGCGAGGTGGAACACCAGGTTCGGCTGTTCGACAGCGAGGACTTCGCCGAGGGTGTGAGCGCGTTCGGCGAGAAGCGTCGCCCCGTGTTCACCGCGGCGGCCGGATCGATCGTCCACGAGAACGGGTAACGGGAGGCATCATGAGTTCGGTCGACGCGCCCACAGGTGCACTCTCGACGTCGTCGCGACCGGCGGACACCACGGTCCCGCTGATCGACATCACCATCGGCGGGCTCCTCACGCAACGCGCCGCCGAGCGACCGGATGCCCTGGCGCTGGTGGGCACCAGGCACGGGACCGGCGAACGGGTTCGGCTCACCTATGCCGAGTTGCTCGACGAGGCCGCGCGGGTCGCCACGGCGATCGCGGCCTCGACCCGGCCGGGATCGTACGTGGCACTCTGGGCCCCCAACGTCGTCGAGTGGCCGATCATCGAATACGGTGCTGCGCTCGCCGGTGTGGTCCTCGTGGCGATCAACCCGGCGCTGCAGCGCGACGAACTCGACTACGCCCTCACCCACTCGCGAAGTGCGGTGCTCATCCATGCGGACCGGACAGGTGACCGGGACATGGCCGCAGTCGTCGCCGAGGTCGCGGGTGCTCACCCCGACCTGGTGACGATCAGCCTGAGCGAGACCGGCCGCTGGTCCGCACCGGCCGCCGACCCGGACGTCCTCGCCGTGGCTCCCACGGATCCGACCGCAGCGGCGATGTTGCAGTACACCTCCGGCACCACCGGAAATCCCAAAGGGGTTCTGCTGTCGCATCGTTCGATGGTGAACGTGGCGAAGTTGACGATGGAGGCGGTCGAGGCAGGGCCCGGCGCCGTCGCAATCAACCCGTTGCCCATGTTCCACACCGCAGCCTGTGTGATCGGCACCCTCGGACCGTTGTGGCTCGGCGGGACGGAGATCCTCATCGAGAAGTTCGCCCCCGGTGAGGTCCTCGAGGTCGCCCGGTCCGCCGACGCGTCGATCCTCTTCTACGTCCCCGCGATACTGGGAGCACTCCTGGCGGCCCAAACGGCATCGGACGCCCCCGCACCGCACTTCGAGATCGTCATGGGCGGTGCCTCCAATGTTCCCGCGACGATGATCGAGGCCGCGGAGTCGACCTTCGGGGCGAGTGTCATCAACCTGTTCGGGCAGACCGAACTCGCGCCCGTGCTGAGCGCGACCCGGCCCGGCGACCGCCGCGAGGACCAGCTGCACACCGTCGGTCGTCCACTCCCGCAGGTGGATTGCAAGATCGTCGACCCGCTGACCGGCGAGATCCAGCCGATCGGTGTCGAGGGCGAGATCTGCGCGCGCGGGTACCAGCAGCTCATCTGCTATCTCCACGACCCGGCGGCGACCGCCGCGACCGTGGACGCCGACGGCTTCGTCCACACCGGCGACCTGGGGACCATGGACGAACGCGGCTACCTGAAGGTGACCGGCCGCCTGAAAGAGATCATCATCCGCGGCGGCGAGAACATCGCGCCCGTCGCGGTCGAGCAGATCCTGCTCGAACATCCGGCCGTCGAGTCGGCCACCGTGGTCGGGCTCCCCGACGAGCGGCTCGGCGAGATCGTCGCCGCCGTACTCGTCTTGACGGGCTCGCCGGCAACGGATCTCGGTCCGCAGCTCGCCGAGTTCGCCGCCGAGCGGATGGCGCGGCACCAGGTTCCCTCGCGGTGGTTCGTCACCGACACGCTGCCACTCACACCGACCGGCAAGATCCGGAAGTTCCAGGTGCGCGAGGCGATCGCCGACGGGCGACTGACGGAATTGGAGGCGACGCTATGAGGAGGACCGGGTATGAGGAGCGTTGACGATCGCAGGCACGATCTGCGCGAGCGTTTCGAGGTCTGGACGCCCCGCACGCTCGACGGGTGGTTGGACGACTGCGCCGAACGGTACGGGGACAGACCGCTGGTCATCACCGACGACGTCGTCCTCACCTATGCGGAAGTCGCCCGACAGTCGCGGATCCTGGCCGACGGTCTGGTGTCGCTGGGAGTCCGCCCGGGCGACCGGGTCGGCATGCTCATGGCCAACTACCCGGAGTTCGTCGCGTTCAAATTCGCGATCGCCCGCACCGGCGCCATCGCGATCCCGTTCAACTACCTGTACCGCACCGACGAGCTGGGCTACGTCCTCGAGCAATCGGAATGTTCGGTCCTGCTGACGATGACCGGCTTCGGCGGCCTCGACTACCTGGCCATGCTCGATGTCATCGCACCAGATTGGGACCGCGGTGCCCCGTGGAAGCATCTGCGGAACGTGATCACGCTGTCCACCGACGGCCGGCTCCGCGACGGCGCCCTGACGCTCGACGGTCTCGTCGAGCTCGGACGCGCGAACCACGGCGTGGCGTCGGGTGCCGTCCACGCACCGACCGACATCGGCGACATGCTCTACACCTCGGGGAGCACCGGCAGCCCCAAGGGGGTGACGGTCACCCACGACGCCGTACTGCGCACGGGGTATGCCTCGGCGCTGACGCGTGCCTACGACGACGGCAGGCGAATCCTGTTCTCCCTGCCGTGTTATCACATGTTCGGGTACGTCGAGGGAATCCTCTCGGCGATGGTCGTCGGTGGCGCGGTCATCCTGCAGACATCGTTCTCGGCAGAGGGGTATCTGGCCGGGATCGAACGTCACCGGGCCGACGACATCCTCTGCGTGCCGACGATGGCCGTCGCGATGGTGGAGTCGCCGACACGTGACAGCCACGACCTGTCCTCGCTGAGTGCCATCCTCTGCGGCTCGGCCCCCGCGCCGATCTGGTTGTGGGAACAGGTCGAAGAGGTGTTCGGGGTCAGCGAGATCGTCACCGGTTACGGCATGACCGAGTGCGGTGGGGCGATGACGCTCACCCGCCCGGAGGACGAACTGATCCTCACCTCGACGACCGTGGGACGGCCGAAGATGGCCGGCGCCGCGGGCGTTCCGGGTACCGACGAGCTGTGTGTCTACTCGACGATCGATCCCGCGACCGGCGAGGCGCTGCCACCCGGCGAGGTCGGCGAGCTCGTCTCCCACGGGCCGACCACCATGATCGGCTACTGGAACAAGCCCGCGGAGACGGCGGCGGCGCTCGGCGCCGACGGATTGCTCCGCTCGGGAGACCTGGGCCGGGTCCGTCCGGACGGCTACCTCGAGGTCACCGGCCGTAGCAAGGAGCTCTACAAGAGCGGCGGAGAATTGGTGATGCCCAAGGAGATCGAGGACATCGTGGGTGCGCTGGACGCGGTCAGCCAGGTGTTCGCGGTCGGCGTCGTCGACGACCGGTGGGGAGAGATCGGAGCCCTCGTCGTCGTGCGTGCACCGGGCCATGACATCACCGAGGCCGAGATCCTCGAGCACTGCCGTGAACGACTCGCCCGATTCAAGGTCCCCAAACGCGTCGAATTCCTCGATGTGACAGCCCTTCCCACCACCCCAACCGGAAAGATCCAGAAGTTCCGGCTCGTCGAGATGGTCTCGAAGAGCATTTCCGGAACCTCATCCGCACCGGAATCCGACCACGAAAGGAGCTCCTCATGACCTCGCTTGCACCCAGCGGGCCTGACATGAAGAGTGTCGTCGACCGCCTGATCCGTCCCGACCAGGTGCACGGTTCGATCTACACCGATCCCGCGATCTTCGCCGAAGAGCTCAAGAAGATCTGGTTCACCACCTGGGTTTTCATCGGACACGAGAGCGAGGTCCCCCAACCGAACGACTACGTCCGCAAACGCCTCGCGACGCAGGACGTCATCATGACGCGCGACCGCGAGGGCGAGGTGCATCTGCTGATCAACCGCTGTGCGCACCGCGGTCTGCAGGTCTGCGACGACTCGAGCGGCAACTCGAGTTCGTTCCGCTGCCCCTACCACGGCTGGACCTACCGGAACACCGGTGAACTGCTCGGCTACCCCTACAACAAGGGATACGGCGGCAAGGGAAAGCTCGAGCTCGGGATGGGTAAGGTGCCGCGCGTCGCGTCGTACCGCGGATTCGTCTTCGGCTCGATGGCGGAGGACGGACCCACGCTCCTCGAGCACCTCGGTGCCGCCGCCGGCGAGATCGATCGCCTGGCCGGGCTGTCGCCGCGCGGCGAGGTCGCTCTCGACGCGGGATGGCTGGCGCACAAGACCCGGTCGAACTGGAAGTTCCTCGCGGAGAACGAGACCGATGGGTACCACCCGCAGTTCGTCCACGGGTCGATCTTCGGCGTCACCGGCAGCCCCATCGGAGCGCTCTACAGCGACGCGTCCACGGCCGTGACCCGCGCACTGGGCAACGGGCACAGCGAGAACGATCTGCGGCCCGAGTTCCGCAACTTCGCCGAGCCGATGCGATGGTTCGGGACCACTCCCGAACGAGTGCCGAACTATGTGGCCGCGATGAACGAGGCCTACGGAGACGATGCGCAGCGCCGGATGATCGAAGGCGCACCGCACGTCATGATCTTCCCCAACCTGTTCATCGCCGAGATCCAGGTGTTCAACATCCAGCCGGTGGCCGTCGGGGAATGCATCCAGTACGCGACCGCGGTGCAGTTGCGCGGCGGCGAGGAACTGAACCGCCGCATGATCTCCCAGTCGATCGGATCGGTCGGACCGGCCGGCATGCTGCTCGCCGACGACACCGAGATGTACGAACGAAACCAGCGCGGCGTCGAGATGCTCGATCCCGAGTGGCTCGATGTCCGGCGCGGTCTGCAGCGCGAGAGCGTCGACGAGAACGGCTTCACGATCGGAGCAGCCACCGACGAGACCGGCATGCGGGGTTTCTGGAAGCACTACCGCTCGCTGATGGAGGCATGAGATGACGACGAGTCCGACGACCAGATCCGAATACGTCGACGGCGGTGGACAATTGGGTCCTGTTCCGGACGGCTGGTCCTACGGGGAGATCGCGCAGTTCCTCTACCGTGAGGCGCGCCTGGCCGACGAGAACGACTACGACGGCTGGGAGGCGCTGTGGACCGATGACGCGCTGTACTGGGTTCCCTCCGGCGGTGCCGACGTGGACCCCCGTACCAACGTGGCCATCATCTACGACAACCGCAGCCGGATCTCCACCCGCATGAAACAGGTGAAGACCGGCAAACGGTACGCGCAGGCGCCGCCGTCGGATCTGCGCCGCATCCTCGGCAACATCGAACTCCTCGGTGGTCGGGAAAATGCGCTGGGAACAATCGATGTCGAGGTCGGGGCCAACTTCCTCGCCTACGAATCACGTCAGCGGGAGAACCAGCTCTGGGGCGGGCGGACCACCTACCGGTTGCGTCGTGTCGACGGTGAGATCCGGCTGGCCTACAAGAAGGTCGTCCTGGTGGACAGCGACAAGCCCATCCCGACGCTGGCCTTCCTGATCTGACCCACCCGCGTTCCAGCCGATTGCGCGTTCCAGCCATCCGTGTCCCAGGAGGAACTGTCATGTCCATGGAGATGAACGACCGCGGCCCACATGACATCCCGGGCATCGGCCCGGTGGTGGGCAGCGAGTTCGCCGAGGTGTCGGTCAACATCGATTCACAGGGCAACTCCCAGCGCCTGCGTCTCGAAGACCTGCGGACGGGCCGGGTGCGGTATCTCGACGCACTCGAGATCGAGACGATCATCTGGCTCGACGAGGGCCACCTGACCACACTTCTCGATCCGTCATCGGATCGCTGGCGGGACCGCAGCTGAGGAAGTGATCAGACACAAGCGAGTAGCGGCCGGCGTGCCGTGGATACAGGAGTTCACATGAGACGCGTGGCCATCGTCGCGCCGGTACGTACCGGTGTCGGCGCATTCGGCGGGACACTACGCCCCGTGCCCGCACACGACCTCGCCGCATCGGTACTGAAGTCGCTGGTCGAGCGGTCGGCCATCGACCCGGCCCGTATCGACGACGTGTGTATCGCCCAGTCGTACGCCAATTCCGAGGCGCCCTGCATCGGGCGCTGGGCGGCATTGCACGCCGGGCTGCCGGTCGAGGTTCCCGGTTTCCAGATCGACCGGCGCTGCGGCGGCGGCCTGCAGGCGGTGATCACCGCGTCGATGATGGTCCAGACGGGTGCCGCCGACGTCGTGGTGGCCGGCGGTGTGGAATCCATGAGCAACATCGAGCACTACACCACCACCGCCCGGTGGGGCTCCCGCTCGGGCAACCAGGTCCTGTACGACCGTCTCGATCGGGGTCGTGAACGCTCCCAACCGGAATGGCGTTTCGGGGCGATCAGCGGGATGATCGAGACCGCCGAGAACCTCGCGGAGCGTTACGGGATCGGCCGCGAGGAGTCGGATGCGTTCGCACTCCGCAGTCAGCGTCGTGCGGCGGCCGCCTGGGAGTCCGGCCGCTTCGACGACGAGGTGGTCCCGGTCGAGGTTCCGCAGCGCCGAGGAGACCCCCTCGTGTTCGCCGACGACGAGGGGATCCGCGGTGATTCGACTGCCGAGAGCCTCGCACGGCTGCGGCCGATCATGCGCGACGGAACAGTGACAGCGGGCAACGCGGCACAGCAGAACGACGCGGCCGCAGCCTGTCTCGTCGTCGCCGAGGACAAACTGGACGAACTCGGGCTGACCCCGGCGGGATGGTTCGAGGGCTGGGCGGCCGCCGGGTGTGAGCCGTCCCTCATGGGAATCGGCCCGGTCGGCGCCGTGCGACGGCTGTTCGAACGGACCGGCTTCACCTTCGACGACCTCGATCTCCTGGAGATCAACGAGGCGTTCGCGGTCCAGGTGCTCGCGGTGCTGAAGGAATGGGGCGTCAAGCTCGAGGAGGTCGACGACCGCCTCAACGTGAACGGATCGGGGATCTCGCTGGGCCACCCCATCGGTGCCACCGGAGTGCGAATCCTGACGACCCTTCTGCACGAACTGAACCGGCGTGAGGGCGCTCTCGCTGTCGAGACGATGTGCATCGGCGGCGGACAGGGGATCGCCGCCGCATTCCGGGGGGCGTCGGCGTGAACGCGATCCTCGGATACGCCACATATGTCCCGTCCTGGCGGGTCGACCCGGCGGGCCGCGGACGCGCCGCGCGGGTCGTCGCGTCGTTCGACGAGGACGCCGTCACCATGGCGGTGGCCGCCGGACAACGGGTGCTCGCCGGGCACTCGTCACGCGTTCCGTCGACGGTGCTCGCAACCAGCACGCCCCCATACCTGGACAAGAGCAACGCGACCATCGTCCACGCGGCACTCGGGCTCGACCGGACGGGCGCGGCGTTCGACGCCATCGGCACCGCCCGAACGACGATGGGCGTGCTGCGGTCGATGCTGCGCTCCGGCGGACTGCTCACCGCAGCCGATGTGCGCACCGGGCAGCCGGGTTCGGCCGACGAGCGCGGCGGTGCGGACGCGGCGGCGGCGGTACTGGTCGGCCGGGCCTCGGAACACGCCCCGGCTCTGGCCGAGGTGCTGGCGGAGGCATCGGTGACCGAGGAAGTGCTCGACCGCTGGCGCCCGCCCACGGCCACCTGGGGGTCGACCTGGGAGGAACGCTTCGGCTTCGAGCACTACGCGCGCATGATCCGGGAGATCGCGGCGCGGGTACTCGACGATGCCGGACTCGCGCAGGCCGATCACGTCGTCGTGGTCAGCGGCAACTCGGCGGTCGCCAAGCGAGCCGCCACGCTGGTCAAGGGTGCGCTGTCCACCGGGGGCTCGCCGATCGGCTTCGCCGGCGCGGCGGACCCGCTGGTCGCGTTGGGCGCGGTCCTCGATGCCGCCGGCCCGGACGAGACCATCCTGCTGCTGGCCGCGGCCGACGGTGTGGATGCCCTGGTACTCCGCACCACCGGTGCACTGCCCTCCGCGCGTCAGGTCACCCCGATCGCCGAGCAACTCGCCGACTCCCAGACGGTGCCGTACCCGCGGTACCTCTCCTGGCGGGGCCTGCTGGAGTTCGAACCGCCACGACGGCCCGAACCCGACCGCGCGGCCGGACCGCCGTCGGCACGATCCCGGGACTGGAAGTTCGCACTCACCGGATCCCGGTGCGACAAATGCGGATTCCTGCACCTCCCACCGGTTTCGGTCTGCCGGCAGTGCGGCACCGTCGGCGAGTCGAGCCCGGTATCCGTCGCCGGAATGCACGGCCGGATCGCCACCTACACCGTCGACCACCTCGCCTTCTCGCCGTCGCCGCCGGTCGTCGACGCGGTCGTCGACTTCGACACGGTGATGAATCCGGACATGGCGGTGGATTCCGGCGCCGGGCCCGCTGACGGCTTCGGCGGGGGAGGCCGCACGACTTTCGAGGTCGCCGACGCGCAGCCGGATCTGCTCGCGGTCGGTGCGCCCGTCGATCTCACCTTCCGCCGCCTGAACAGCGCAGGCGGGGTGCACAACTACTTCTGGAAGGCCCGGCAGGTCCGGACGAACCAGATTCGAGAAGAGCGGGGAGACGAGGACTGATGGCCTCACACGGGATCGCCGACAAGGTCGCCATCGTGGCGATGGGATGCACGCGCTTCGGCGAGCTGTGGGACAGCTCGACCGAGGACATGCTCGTCGACGCGACACAGCAGGCACTCGCCGGGACGTCGCTGGGCATCGCCGACATCGACGCGTACTGGCTGGGCACCCTGGGTTCCGGGCAGTCCGGCCTCACGCTGAGCCGAGCCCTCGGGACAGACCACACCCCGGTGACCCGCGTCGAGAACTATTGTGCGACGGGATCAGAATCGTTCCGCAACGCGTGTTATGCGGTGGCATCCGGCGCATACGACCGCGTGATGGCCGTGGGCGTGGAGAAACTCAAGGACTCCGGGTTCTCCGGCCTGCTGCGTGGAGACCCACCCGGCGACGGCACCGCGCCGGAACTGTCGGTCACGGCGCCCGCGGCGTTCTCCATGCTCGACCCGGCCTACTGCGCGAAGTACGGCGTCGAGCCCGGCCTCATGCGGGACTCGATGACGCACGTCGCCTGGAAGAACCATGTGAACGGCGCCCGCAACCCGCGTGCGCAGTTCAGGTCCGAGGTGGCCAAGGAGAAGATCACGAACGCGCCCAAGGTCGCCGGCAGGCTGGGGGTCTTCGACTGTTCCGGCGTCTCCGACGGGGCGGCCTGCGCGGTCATCGTGCGCGCCGAGGACGCCTACGACTACACCGACCGCCCGATCTTCGTGAAGGCGCTGGCGTTGGCCGCCGGCCCCGGACGCGGAGCGATGGACCCCGGATACGACTTCACGACCTTCCCCGAGGTGGTCCGGTCGGCCCGGGAAGCATACGCGCAGGCCGGAATCGGGGACCCGCGCGTCGAGGTGTCCCTGGCCGAGGTCCACGACTGCTTCACCCCGACCGAGATCGTCCTGATGGAGGATCTCGGGTTCTCGACACCCGGGCAGGCCTGGAAAGACGTGCTCGCAGGCGAATTCGATGCCGACGGGGTGCTACCGGTCAACATCGACGGCGGGCTGAAGTCGTTCGGCCACCCGGTGGGAGCCAGCGGTCTCCGCATGCTCTACGAGGCGTGGCTCCAGTTGCGCGGGGAGGCGGGGGAACGCCAGCTGGCCGACCCGCACACCGCGTTGACCCACAATCTCGGCGGCCGGCCGGGAGCCTGCGTCTCGTTTGTCTCCATCGTCGGTCGGGAACGGGGATGACGGCCGATGCGGAACCCTTGCACGTGTTCGATTTTATGTTAAATTAAAACCATGAACACGGAGCTGGTGGACTCGCGCGCAGGACTCGTCGAGTCCCTGTATGCCGCACTGGCGGAGGGGGACTCGGCGCGGATCGCCGACCTGCTCGACCCCGGGTTCATCGGCCGGACCACCCCGGGGATGCCGCTGGGACTCGGTGGCGAGTACGTCGGCGCGGAGTCCATGACACGCGACTTCTGGTGGCGCCTCGGCGCGGCCTTCCGCGTTCGTGCGCTACCCGGCACCTTCCACGCCCTCGACGACGGTCGACTGCAGGTCGCGGGCCGGTACCAGGGGACCGCTCGTGGCACGGACCGTGCGGTGGATGCGCAGTTCATCCACACGTTCACGTTTGCCGGCGATCGGATCGCCGGACTGGAACAGCTGACGGACACCGCCGCCTGGCTCGACGCGCTCGGCGGTGCCGCCGCGTCGACGCCGCCGTATCCGGGACCGGACCCCGGGTCTCTGGAGACCATCGACTACTCCGTCGACGGCGGAGTGGCACGCGTGATCCTCGATCGTCCCGAGGCGCGTAACGCGATCGACCTGCGCATGGCGGAGGAGACCCTCGCGGTCGCGCGGGCCGTCGCCGCCGATGCCCGGGTCCGCGCGGTGCTCATCGCCGGGAACGGGCCCGCCCTCTCCGTCGGCGGCGACATCGGATACTTCACCTCGGCGCCGCCCGAGGCGCTGGGCGCCCTCACCGCTCGCATGACCGAACCGTTCCACGAGGCGTTCCGCATTCTCGAGCGCATCGATGCCCCGATCGTCACCGCCGCGCACGGGGCCGTCGCCGGTGGGGGACTGGGATTCGTCTACATCGCCGACATCGTGATCGCCGCCGAGGGTTCGGTGTTCACGACGGCATTCAGCGGGATCGGGCTGTCGGGCGACGGCGGCGGTACATGGCATCTTCCGCGCCTCATCGGCGAGGCACGTGCGCGCCGCATGTATCTGGAGAACCTGCGAGTCGACGCCGAGCGTGCGGCGAGTTGGGGACTGGTCGCCGAGGTCGTGCCCGAGCCGCAGGTGCGCGCGCGGGCGCTCGCGACAGCGGGACGACTGGCTGCGGGCCCCACGAAGGCGTTCGGCCGTCAGCGGGCGCTGCTCCGTGACTCGTGGGATTCCACGCTCTCCGAACAACTCCGCGCCGAGACCGACGCCCTGGCCGTCACCGGCGCCACGCGCGAAGCGCAGAACGCGGTTGCGGCCTTTCGCGCCGGGAACCGACCCGACTTCGAAGGAAGGTAGACGACGTGACCGGTCTGATCATCGACTCCGACGAGCACCGCGCAATCCGCGAGAGCGTTCGGGGGATAGCGAAACGGTATGGCGCGCAGTATTTCCTCGACCGAGCCCGCAACGACGGGCACATCGACGAACTCTGGCAGGACCTCGGGGCGGCCAGCCTGCTGGGAGTGCACCTCCCCGAGGAGTACGGCGGCGGCGGAGGCGGAATGGCAGAAGCCGTCGTCGTCGTCGAGGAACTCTCGGCTCACGGTATGCCGCTGCTCATCTGGGTCATCTCGCCGGCGATCTGCGGCAGTGTCCTCGCCGACCACGGCAGCGAGGAGATGAAACAGGAGTGGCTCCCCGCACTCGCCGACGGAACCCGGAAGATGGCGTTCGGCCTGACCGAACCCGACGCCGGATCGAACAGCCACGACATCAAGACGACGGCTCGTCGCGACGGTGACGGTTGGGTGATCTCCGGTCAGAAGTACTACATCTCGGCCATCGACCAGAGCGACGCCGTGTTGCTGATCGCGCGGGACGCCGATCACTCGACGGACGACCGGAAGGCGTTGTCGATCTTCGTGATCCCCACGGACACCCCCGGACTCACCTTCACCCGGATCCCCACGTCGATCGTGTCGCCCGACAAGCAGTTCACCGTGTTCCTCGACGAGGTCCGGGTCGGACCCGAGGCACTGGTCGGTGAGGCGGGACGCGGACTGCGGCAGGTCTTCAGCGGGCTGAACCCGGAGCGGATCCTCGTCGGTGCGATCTGCGGCGGCATCGGCCGCTACGCGGTGGACCGAGCGACGGATTACGCACGCACCCGCACCGTCTGGTCGGCCCCCATCGGTACACATCAGGGTGTCGCGCACCCCCTCGCCGAGGCGCACATCGACGTCGAGGTCTCGCGGCTGGCGACCAAGAACGCCGCCGAGCTCGCCGACCAGCAGTCCGAGGCCGTCGGCGAGGCCGCCAACATCGCGAAGTTCGCCGCCTCCGAGGCCGCCCTGCGGGCACTCGACCAGGCCATCCAGACACACGGCGGTAACGGGCTCTCACAGGAATACGGCCTGTCCGACCTGTGGTTCGTGACGCGCCTGATGCGCACCGCCCCGGTCAGCCGGGAGATGGTGCTCAACTTCGTCGCCCAGACCTCGCTCGGCCTGCCGCGCTCGTACTGAGCACGGCGGACACCACATCAGCATGGAGGCAGCATGACCCCGAACATCGATCCGAACACCGGACACGACTTCGACGCGATCGTCATCGGCGCGGGTGCGGGCGGTCTGTTCACCGCGGCCCGGTTGGCGCAGCGGGGATACCGGACCCTGGTCGTCGAACGGCTGGACAAGGTGGGCGGGCGGGCTTCGACCACCGACATCGACGGCTTCAAGGTCAACGACGGCGCCATCGTGATCGAGGTCGGTGGCATCACCGAGGAGACGTGCGCCGAGGTCGGTGCCAAGTTCGACATTCGGGAGCCCTCGCCGCCGATCCTCTACCGCATCGGCGGCAAGGACGTCGACGTCACCGGTGGCGGCTGGGGTCTCCTGCTCGGCAAACTCACCCGGCAAGGTGCCAAGCTGGTGAAGGGCATCGGCGCCGCGCGGAGCGACTCGGGACTGCCCGAAGACGAGCTTTCCACCGCGGACTGGGTGCGAAAGTACACGAAAAACGAAGGCGTGCACGGAATCTTCCGCAACATGTGTGCCTCGGTGTTCGCGGTGAGTTCCGAGGATCTCCCTGCACGGGTCTTCCTCACCTACTTCACCCGCAAGAGTGCCTTCAAGCGATTCGGCTTCCATCCGGAAGGGTCGATCGGTCTGTGGAATGCACTCGCCGAGGCCTTCCGCGGCCACGGGGGTGAACTGTGGCTGTCGACAGAGGTCGAACAGATCCATGTCGAGAAGGGGGCGGTCACCGGTGTGACCGTCACCCGCGACGGCGAACGGCAGACGGTCACCGCCCCCGTCGTGGTCAGCGACATCGGACCGTTCGCCACCCTCGACCTCGCCGGCCGTGAGGTGTTCGACGACGAGTACGTGTCCCTCGTCGAACAGCGAAATCGCCCGTGCGCCATGATCGCGGTGAACTTCGCAAGCCGCAAGCCGCTCATCAAGGCGCCCGGCATGCTCAGCTTCGCGCAGACGCGCCGCCTGGCCTACCTCGCCAACTTCACCGGCACGTGCCCGGAGATGGCACCGCCCGGCTGGCACCTGTACGTCGGTACCTCCGTACCGGAACCGGCGATCGGAGACTTCGACGAGGCCGCCGAGACCGAGCTGCTCCTCGACGATCTGCGGGACAACATCGACGGTTTCGACGCCGAGGCGCGCATCCTGAGCACCACGATCACCCGCGACGGGTGGCCGCCGCAGCGCGCCGTCGCCGGGTTCGACCTGCCGCACACCACCGACGTCACCGGGCTCTGGAACGTCGGAGACGCGGTGAAGGAGTACGCCAACGGCGGTACCACGGCATGCGCCGAGACCGCGCAACTCGTCGTCGACGAGATCGCTGCGGAATTTCCTCGGGCCTGAACGCCGGAGGGTTCGCATACCGCGGACATCACGACCAGGACCGCTCGGCGGTCCCGAACAGAAAGGTGGGTGACGACATGAAGGTCACCGTCGATTTCGGCAAATGCACAGGCCTCGGTATCTGCGAGTCGCTCGCCCCGGAGTTCTTCGAGGTGAACGACGACGGCGAACTGGTCCTCCTCAAGGAGGAGATCGGCCCCGATGAACTGCAGGCCGTCGAGGAAGCCGTCGCCGGTTGCCCGACCGAGGCGCTGCGCATCGTGAACGACTGACCCGAACAGCACAGAACGGAATCCTGAGACCCCCCATGGCCATTGAGAAACTCGTCGTCGTCGGAGCCTCGCTCGCCGGGCTGCGGGCCGTCGAAGCCGCACGCAAGGCCGGCTTCGACGGTTCGATCACCCTGATCGGGGCCGAGGAGCACCTGCCCTACGATCGGCCGCCGCTGTCCAAGGCCTTCCTCGAACCCGGAGACGAGACGGTCGATTCGCCCTACTTCCGCAGCGAGGAACTGCTTCGCGACGAACTCGGCGTGACACTGGAATTGGGGCGACCGGCCCGGGGCCTCGACGTCGAGAGTCGTTCCGTTCTCGTCGGCGACGACCGGATTCCCTACGACGCCTTGATCATCGCCACCGGGTCAACGCCGCGGATGATCCCGGGCACCGAGGAGATGGCGGGGGTTCACGCGCTGAGGACACTCGACGACGCGATCGCGGTGCGCGGCGCCCTGAGCGGTGGCGCCCGCACGGTGGTGATCGGGGCGGGCTTCATCGGCTCCGAGGTGGCCTCGGGCGCCCAGAAGCGCGGCGTCGACGTGACCATCGTCGAAGCGCTGCCGACACCGTTGGTGCGGGCGACCGGCGAGGCCATGGGCCATGCCATCGCATCACTGCACGAACGCAACGGGACGGCGTTGCGCTGCGGCACCGGAGTGGCGGCCATCGAGGGTGACGGGCGCGTCGAGCGGGTCGTCCTGGCCGACGGGTCCGTGATCGACGCCGACCTGGTCGTCGTCGGGATCGGCGTCGTCCCGGCGACGTCGTGGCTCGAGGGCAGCGGCGTCGAACTCGACAACGGTGTCGTCTGCGACGAGACCCTGTGGACCGGGATTCCCGGCGTCTACGCCGCCGGCGACGTCGCCAACTGGTTCAACCCGGTGCTCGGCGAACGGCAGCGCATGGAGAACTGGACCGCCGCAGCCGAGCAGGGTGCCGCCGCGGCGCGCAACGCTCTGGACCCGGCGAACGCGAAACCCTATGGGACGGTTCCGTACTTCTGGTCGGACTGGTACGACGTCCGAATCCAGTTCGTCGGCTCGCCCGATGCCGACGAGGTGGTCGTCGTCGACGGCGATCCGACGGGCGGGGACAGCGGCGACCGCTGGGTGGCGCTCTACCGGCGGGGCGACCGGCTGATCGGTGCGCTGACCGTCAACGGCCAGACGGTCATCATGAAGTACCGGGTGATGATCGGGAAGGGTGCTAGCTGGACCGACGCGCTCGAGTTCGCGGAGAAGAAGCGGGCGAAGGCGGCTCTGTAGCCCTGCCGTCCGTGTCACCGCCGGGTGTCAGAGCGCCCCGGACGAACGCCTGGGCGTTGGCGACGACCTTGTCGATGTTGCCGCGCCGGGGTGTCCACCATTCCGCCGCCCAGTTCAGCGATCCGAGGACGAGCATCTGGAGCATGTAGAGATCGAGATCCTGGCGGATCGCGCCCTCCTCGTAGGCGGTGACCATCAGCGACTTCCAGATCTTGCCGTACTTCGTCTCCTCGGCCGCCTGACGTTTGCCGATCTTCTCGGGCAGCTGACCGGCGTTGCGGATCGAGGCCGTGGTGTAGGCGGAGATCTCGAGTTCGTGCCGGAGATGGGCCTCGACGGCGACGAGGATCTTCTCCAGCGGATCGGTGCCGTCGGGGAGGGCGTCGAGTGCAGCGGCGAGGTGCTGACGCATGTCGGCGAGGCCGAACCACATCACTTCCTCGACGAGGGTGTCCCGCGAATCGAAGTAGTAGTAGATGGCCGGCGCCTGCAATTCGGCGACCTCGGCGACATCGGTGAGTCGGAGTCCGGCATACCCCTTCTGGCTGAGGACCTGCGCCGCGGCATCGAGGATGCGCTCGCGGGTGCGCTCCGATTTCGGCGCGTTGCCGCCGTTCTTGGACGTGCTGCCCTTGGCGGTGGCCGGGGAGCGTGGATTACGTGGCGCCATTCTGTGGATTTTAATCTGTATTGCACACGCGCGAGCACCGGCACGGCCTTGTGCGCCCGAAGCCACCCGACAGGCGTGTCACTCGACGTCGTGAGCAGCGAGGCCCTGCCGGATCGCCGCCTGGGCGGTCGCCACCACCTCGTCGATGCTGCCGCGTCGTGGGGTCCACCACTCCGCGGCCCAGTTGAGGGCGCCGAGGATCATCATCCGCGCGATGAACAGATCGAGATCGCCGCGGATCTCACCGTCGTCGGCGGCCGCCTGGACGAGACGCCGCCAGATCTCGCCGTACTGCTTCTCCTCGGCGATCTGGCGCGTGCGGATGCGCTCGGGGATCTGTCCGGCGTTGCGGATGGACGCGGTGGTGTAGTCCGAGACCTCGAGTTCGTGTCGCAGGTGCACGTCGACGGCGAGCATGATGCGGTCCATGGACGTCTGGTCTGCGGCGGCCTCGTCGAGGGCGTCTTCGAGTCGGTGACGCATGTCGGCGACGCCGGACCACATCACCTCCTCGATCAGACTCTCGCGTGAATCGAAGTAGTAGTAGATCGCGGGAGCGCGGAGCTCCGCGGCCTTCGCGACATCGGCCAGTCGGGTGCCTGCGTACCCCTTCGTGCTGAGGACCTGGGCGGCGGCGTCGAGGATACGTGCGCGGGTGCGAGCCGATTTCAGCTCTTTTCCGGTGATGCGAAGCTCTGCTTTCGCAGTCGACTCGATGGTCATGGCGTCGGCGTCGGCGTCGGGCTGCGACGATCAGTGCACGGTGACCGGTCGTGGTCCGCGTGGTTCGGCCGTCTCTCGTACGTTTCTGACACGTCTACCGTCCCATCGGTTCTCCTCGCGAGATACGCAACTCCGCATCGGTGATGCGAGTGGTCCGCTCTCCTTAATCTACAGTAAAATCGAAGATGAGGACGGGGTCGAAAGTCCCTTGACGCGCGTGGGGTGGGGCGCCGGGGGCGCCGCCCCCCCCCAG
>NZ_JANRHB010000044.1:0-37095 GCF_024733855.1 Gordonia sp. GONU | reverse complement strand
GTGCGGAAGCCCTGCCCGAGCAGGGCTTCCGCACGTCAGCGGCACGGAATTGCCACGCCCCGGGCACCGAACAGCCCGGGGACGGGATCGTCGTGTGTCAGATGCAGACGCTGAACGACAAGGAGCCGAGCGGAATGTCCAGGCAGAGCGACAGCGAGCCGGTGGCCTGTTGCGGCTGTATCGGTGGCGACTGGGCGGGTGCAGCCGAAGCCGCCGGCACTCCGGCGAGTCCGAGTGTGCACACCGCGGCCGCCGTTGCGGCACCGACAGTCAGACGACGGGTGATCTTTGACTTGTTCATGATTGAGCCCCCTCGAGCACATTTCCCCCACACCGAGACCTGCTCACGTGACCCATCGCCGCAGGTGGTGCTGGGTCACGAGTCTACGCCGCGGCGTGCTCGATCGCGTCCCACATCTTGGGGACATTCGAGGAGGACCGGGCTCAGAGGCTGATGCGCAGACCGTCCCACTCGTGGTCGTGCATGAACCCCTCGGCGAGTCCGACCCGGTACTTCGCACAGCTGCGCAGGATGCCCGCGTATGCGAACGGGAGCATCACCGCAGGCATCTGGTCGCCGGGTCGGGTGATCACATCCGATGCCCCGCGGAAGTCGCGGATGAACTGGCGGAAGGACCTGCCGTTCCGGGAGGGGGCACGCCAGCCGTAGAGCATCATGCCGAGACCGATCATCTTGTCGACATCCGTTGCGGGGGTGATGATCTCGGTGTCGGGATCGGAGGTGCCGAGGAAGGCGCGGTCCACGCCGTCGCCCGGGGAGAACATCATGATCCCGCTCGTCGCGCGCGGATTGCACTCGATGCAGAACAGGTCCTTGTCAGGGCCTTCCTCGATGAAGTCGAAGCCGATCTGCCCGGTGAAGTCGACTCGCTCGACGATGTCGGCGACCCACGCCTGGATGCGCGGATGGTCGACGGACCGGAAGTTCAGACATGAACTGCCATCGATGGCGTAGTCGACCGGATAGGTGGCGTGCGCGTAGATCCGGCCCTCGTGGCACACCGAATAGGTGCAGTACTTGTCGCCCGAGATCCACTCCTGCGCGACCCACGGGTTCTGCTCGTCGTGCTCGAGCCAGGTCAGCGGATCCCCGGGCTGCACCTTGTGCACCTTCTGCGAACCGCGCGAGTAAGACCGCTTGAGCGCGAAGGGCTTGTCGAAATCGAGCGATCCGGCGTCCTCGGGTCCGGCGACCCGCGCGAACTTGCGCGTCGGGATTCCGAGTTCGACGAGCAGTTCCTGGAATTCGTACTTGTGGTGCAACCGGTTCTCGATGTCGAAATCGGAGAGGAAGAGCCGGCATTGCGGCGGAAACAAGTCCGCGAGCATCGCGATGATGTCGGTCTCCTCGTGGACCGGGATCACCATGTCGACGTCGTTCTCCTCGACGATCCGCGCGAGCGCACGACAGTACGCGAGCGGCTCGAACTTCGGCGGCGGAACACGGTGGAAGTCGCTCACCCCGTTGGAGAATCTGCTGATCGCGACGGCCACCGAATCGACGGTCGTCACCCGATGGCCACCCGCGGCCATGAGCCGTGCGAGTTCCAGGGAGAGGAACGACCGACCGAAGGTGATCAGTACATGAGCTCGTCCGGCGCTGTCCACTCGACAGAGTGTAGGGGGTACCGGGTGCCCGAGCGCGACGCCTCGGTTCCCGTGCCTGTTGAATGGAATTCGGACACCGCGGGAATATTCGGTACCGATCTGTTGGTTCGACCTGTTAGTTTGCGCTCGACCGGTCTCTTCGGGCCGGTCGGACGTGTGGTGGCACGCGGTCGGGCTGGACGACGGACCGGATGTTCGGCGAGACCGGGCGTCCGGACCGAGTTGGAGGTGGCATGCAACTGTTCGTGGTCGGCGTCATCGCCGCATGCCTTGCCGCCGTCGCCTACGGGATGTCGACGGTTCTCCGTGCGCTCGGCGCGCGCCGGGTTGCCGCGACGGCCGCCGAGGAGGGCAAGGGCATCACCACCGGGACCGGTGCCCCCACCATCTCCTCGACACTGTCCACCTTCGTCGATCCCGCCTTCATCCTCGGCACCACGATGGTCGTCATCGGTTTCGCCGGTGGAGCGCTCGCCGCGCGGTTCCTCCCGCTGTTCCTGTCGCAGACCATCGTGTCCGCGAACCTCGTCGTCACGGCACTCCTCGGGACGATCATCCTCAACATCGCGCTGCACACGCGCGAATGGGTCGCCATCTGGCTCGTCGTGATGTCGCTGTGCCTTCTCGGTGTCTCGTCGTCGCACCACACCGGCGGCGGTGAAGAGATCGGCTTCCACTGGGGCCTGTTCCTCGCAACCTTCGCGCTGTGTGCGTTCGCCCTCGTCGGCGTCTACAACCTCGGTTCGGCCGCGGCCGCCATCGCCGGCGGTGCCGCGGCCGGTCTGTTGTTCGGCATCATCGCCATCGCCGTCCGCATCCTCGACGGCGTCGAACCGTTCGATCCCGTCGCCCTCCTGACCGACCCGGCGGCATGGACGATCGCCACGGCGGGCGCGGTCGGCTTCTACGTCCAGACCGTGGCCCTGCAACTGGGTGCGGTCAACGGTGTGACCGCAGTGCTGGTGGTCGGCGAGACCGCCGGCCCGAGCCTCGTAGGCGTGGTGTTCCTCGAGGACACCGCCAAGCCGGGACTCGGCTGGCTGGCCATCCTCGGCTTCGTCGGCGCGGTCATCGGCGCCGTGCTGGTTGCCTGGTACGGCTCGGTCGACCCCGATCACCTCGGCGAGGCCCCGCCGATGAAGGGCGGCTGGCGCCGCGGCCGCGAGGAGCCGGAGAACGAAACCGACGGGCTTCCCGACGACTTCGATGCCGATGAGTTCGAAGCAGAGGCTTTCGAAGAGGACTTTCGACGGGAACCGTTCGAGCCCGACCCGCTCGCCGAGGCCGTCGAGCCGCACCCGGGTAACCCCGTGTCCGACGACCGGTCCGCCGGCAGACGGGACTCGCAGCACAACTGATCGGGACGTGTCTCCCCACCAGATGGTTGACACCCGTTCCACCGGTGGAGATGGTGGGGTGATGACGCCCACCGCGACGGAGTCGCTCGCCCGCCTCGCCTACGAGACCCTCGAACCCTTCCACGTCCTCGCCTACTTCAACCCGGGACTCGGCCGGGCACAAGAGGACACCGGTCTCGACGGCCACGCGTTCTACGTCGGCGCCCGCGGAGCTCCCCTCGGTCCCTGCGCCGCCCCGGTTGTCTCCGCCGCCTTCTACAACTTCAACCCCGAACTGATCGCCAAGTCGTGGAACGCCGCGATCGACGCCGGTCTCGACCGCGTCCACGAACGTCGCCACGCGATGCTCGACGATTCCCTGCGAGAGATCCTGGGCGATTCCGCCGACGACGCCCTGCTCGACGAACTCGCCTCCGAGTACACCGAACTCGCCGCCGGCCTGCCGCTCGGCGGTCGTCCCCTGACGGCCGCGTGGGCTTCGGCACCGATCCCGGACACGCCGCGCCTGCGGCTGTGGCAGGCGACCGCGATCCTGCGGGAGTGGCGAGGCGACAACCACATCGCGGCCCTCGTCCTCCACGGACTCAACGGATTCGACGCGGCGGTCTTCCATGAGGCCCAGCTGCCCGATCCGGAGGTGAAACGCCGGGTCATGGGCAAACGCGTCGTGATGCTCACCCGCGGCTACTCCGAACAGGACTGGGAGGACAGCGTCGACCGGCTCGTCGAAGCAGGCCTCGCCGAACGCGTCGACGACGGTCATCGCCTCACGGCACAGGGCGCCGCGGTGTACGACGACATCGAGGCGACCACCGACGCCGCGGGTGAATCCCGGTGGGCCGGCACCGCCGAGTTGCTCGAGCGGACCCGTCCGATCGTCAAGGCCGTGATCGGCGCCGGGGTCCTGCCCGGAACGAGGCGCAGATGAGTGGCCACGCCGAGGATGTGCGCGAGATCGAGAGCCTCAAGTACCGGTACCTGCGGGCACTCGACACCAAGGACTGGACCACGTTCGCCTCGACGCTCACCGCGGACGTGACCGGCAACTACGGCGGGACGCTGTCCTTCGGCACCCGGGACGAACTCGTCGGATACATGGAGGCCAACGTCGGGCCGTCGGTCATCACCGAGCACCGCGTGGCCCACCCGGAGATCGAGATCTCCGGCGACACCGCCCGCGGCCGCTGGTATCTGCAAGACCGGGTGATCGTCGTGGACTTCTCGTTCATGCTGATCGGCGCCGCCTTCTACGACGACACCTACCGCCGGACCGAGGACGGCTGGCGCATCAGCGCCACCGGCTACGACCGCACCTACGAGGCCACCATCGGACTGGCCGACCTGCCGAGCTTCGCGCTCGAGGTCGGCCCGGCCGTACGAATCTGAGGACGTGACATGTCTGAGCGTGTCTTCTCCGACCGGGTGGCGGCGGGACGAGCCCTGGGTGAGCGGGTCGCCGAGGTACTGCGGGCACGCCCCGACACCCGCACGGCGAGGCCGGTGGTGATCGGACTGGCCCGCGGCGGTGTGCCGGTGGCCCGCGAGGTCGCCGATGCGGTCGACGGCGATCTCGACGCCCTGGTGGTACGCAAGATCGGGGCACCGGGGCATGCGGAGTTCGCGATGGGGGCCCTCACCGCGGGCCATCTGGTGGTCAACGACGACATGCCCCGGCGACTCGGGGTGTCGAGCGCCCAGTTCGACGCGGTCGCCGACCGGGAACGCCGCATCCTGCACGACCGCGAAGCGCTCTACCGCCAAGGCCGGCCACCGGTCGAGGTCGAAGATCGGGTCGTGGTGCTGGTCGACGACGGCCTCGCCACCGGCTCCACGATGGCGGTGGCCATCGACGCGCTGGACGCGGCCGGCGCGTCGCGGCTGATCGTGGCCGTGCCCACGGCACCGTCGGATTCGGTCGGCCGGCTCATCGACCGCGGGGTCGACGAGGTCGTCGTGCTGACCATGCCCGAACCGTTCGAGGCGGTCGGACTCTCCTACGAGGACTTCAGTCAGGTCGACGACGATGAGGTGATCGCATGTCTGGATCGCGATCACCGGCCTTGAGCAACAACCTGGCGATGCCCTCACGATCGGTGACGTCCAGTTTGGTGGACGCACGGTAGAGGTGGCCCTCGACGGTGCGTACCGAGACCGTGAGCCGTTGCGCGATCTCCTTGTTGGACAGTCCTGCCGCAACGAGATTCGCGATCTCGCGTTCACGCGAGGTCAGCGGGAGCGGTTGTGCCGCGGCGATCAGTGCGGGGGTGCGCAGTCCGCCGCACTCCGAGGCGAGTCGATTGGCCGACGCCGCCGAGGCCACGGTCGCCGACCGGGCGCCCGCCGCGTCGTGCAGAACACTCGCCTGCGCGGCCGCGTCGGCTGCCGACAGCCGCACGCCCAGTGCCTCCAGATCGGCTGAGCACAAGTCGAGTTCGACCGCGTCGCCGGCGGCGAGAGCGGTTGCATGCCGGGCGTAGAGCGGCGCCAGCGGACCGTCGACCAGTCCCGCGAGCGCGGTGAGACGCTCGGCGACGCCGGCATCGCCGAACCGGGCCGCGGAGTGCAGCGCCTCCGCCTCGACGGCGAATTGTCCCGACTCCCTTGCTTCTTCCGCTGTCCGGTGAACCAGCGCGACGGCTCGCGAGATGGTTCCGGCGGCCGCCGACTGCCAGGCCTCGGCGATGTCGAGCATCGGACCGAAGATCGCGACGTGCTTGCCGTACCGCGCCCGGGCCTTCTCCAGGACCTCGGCGGCACGGTCGGCCTGACCGAGCGCGCTCAGCGCCTGGATCAGGAAGATGTGAGCCGGGAAGTTCCACGACTCGGAGAACTCTCCGCTGTCCAGGATCGCGAGCGTCTGCTCCATCCGCCGGGTCACGGAGACACATGCACCGCGCGAGAGCTCCACGGCGGCAACGAGGATCTCCGACATCGCCCAGCCCAGGTACTGCGCGGTCTGCGCGGCCGTCATGAACCGCCCGGCCGCCGCATCCGCGTCGTCGAGCCGACCGGTCAGCGTGAGGGCGAGGATCTCGCCGAAGCCAGTAGGGAATCGGAGCAGACCATCGACCTCCACCTCCCGCGAGTGCGCGGCGAGGGCCTCCACCTCGTTCCCGCGGCCCGCGACCGCCCTGGCGAGACTGCCGCCGAACACCGCCCATTCGATCGCCCAGGGCAGCTTCCGCTTCTCGGCGAAGACGCTGTCCGAGAGCGAGATCGCCTCACCGATGCGGTTCTCGAACAGCGCGCATGCCGAGGCGATACCGGTGACGATCGGGACGAGCGCCGGCCGCATGTCCCGCGTCCGCAGCATCTGCAGGATCTCGTCGGCGCGGTCGGCGTCGCCCAGCGCCCAGAAGGCGTTGCCGATTCTCAGGTTCCCCCACAGCAGGAGTTCTCCCTCGTCCAGATCGCCCGGCGAGAACCCCGACAGGATTTCCTCGGCCTCGTCGGGATGGCCCTGCCACATCCGGGCGCGGGCAAGCAGTTCGGCGACGT
Source organism: Gordonia sp. GONU (assembly GCF_024733855.1). Classification (NCBI taxonomy): domain Bacteria; kingdom Bacillati; phylum Actinomycetota; class Actinomycetes; order Mycobacteriales; family Gordoniaceae; genus Gordonia; species Gordonia sp. GONU. The sequence goes on along the minus strand of NZ_JANRHB010000044.1, from coordinate 30,610 downwards.
CGACCCCGGCACCCTCGTCCAGGGCCGCCCGCGCGAACCGTTCGCCGAGCGAGGTCTGCGCGAGTTTCAGGGCATCACTCGCCGCGGTCCGGACGAGCGACAGGTCGATGTCGACGTCGCTCTCGATGGCGAGGTCGGCGAGCCTGATCCGCTCGGCAGGGGTGTTGGTGGGACGCGACCTCAGCGCCTCGACGAGGTTGCCGCGCAGACGCCGTGACGACACCAGGCCGAGCCGGCGGCGGATCACCTCACCGAACAACGGATGGTGGAAGGCCACATCCAGCCGGCGACCGTCCCGCGTGATGCGGACGAGTCCGGCGATCTCGGCCTCCTCGACCGCCTCCTCGCCGGCGAGTTCGGCCAGCACGTCGATGTCGAGCGGTTCGCACAGGCTCAGGTACTTGAGCGCGTTGAGAACCGAGGCGTCCAGTTGTTCGATGCGTCCCTCGAGCAACGATGCGAGTTCGGAGGTGATCGCGGCGCGCCCGCGCAACTGCCAGACCCCGTTGACCTGTCGCAGCGTGTTCGCCTCCCGGGCACCGTCCACGAGATGCCTCAGGAACAGTGCGTTCCCACCGGACGCCTCCCACATCTGGGTGGCCGAATGTTCCTCCAGCTGCCCGCCGAGGACCGATTCGATCAGCTCGACACTCTGCTCTTTGGTGAACGGCGACAACGTGATACGGGTGAGGTGGTTGTCCTTCCACAGCGACGTCACGGCATCGGGCACCGCTTCACCGCTACGGACGGTCGCCACGATGTGCACCGCCCGATCGATCGCGAGCTGGTGCAGCAAGGTCGCGGACAACTCGTCGAGCAGGTGCGCATCGTCGACACCGATGACGACGTCACCGTCGGCGAGCAGCGACTCCCGGGCTGCCGCCAGATAGCTGACCGGATCGCTCGACGTCGCCGGTCCGACGAGATGGGCGAAGACCCCCAGCGGAATCGATCGCGCCGACTCCGTCCCGGCCACCCACCGCACGCCGGTCGGCAGTTCGGCGGTGACATGCCGGGCGAGGGTGGTCTTGCCCACCCCCGAATCGCCGGTGAGCACGACTCCGCATCCGCTCGTCTTCCCACTGAGCGCAGCGAGGATCGTGCGGAATTCGCGCTCTCGCTCGACCAGCGGCCACGTGGTGGACATGACAGGGGATTTTAGTCCGCACCGGAGCTCCGCGTGCTCTGACGAATCGTCATGGATATGTCAGCAGGACACGCAATGCCATGTTCCCGCCGCGCTGGTGGCGGACGGTGGGGCCGTCAAGTCCGCGAATCACGCATCCCGGGCATCGGTCACGATGATCGCGATCAACAAGAGGATCACGGTGAACGCGGCGAAGTACACCAGCGAGCCAAGGGCATTCCAGTGAAAGGTGTCGTTCCCACCGGACAGGAAGTTCCACCCGTTGAGGAAGGGCAGGAACGGCGTGATGTTCTCACCGATGCGCGGGAGCACCGAGAGGATGCGTTCGAACGCGAACATCCAGCCCAACACGATGGCCACCGCGCCGGCGGAATGCCGCACCAGCGCACCCACCGCGAGCCCGATCAGCGCACACAGCATCGCGAACACCGGCGTGCCCCAGAGCTGTCGTACGGTGTCCGGCCCACCGAGCGCGATGCCGTTGCCGGTGAGCGCCTGCCCCAGGACCACCCCGAGGAGACCCACGACCGCTGCCACCACGAAGGTGAGACCGCCGAACACGACGGTCTTCGCGAGAATCACCAGCGGCCGTCGGGGGGTCGCGGCGAAAGTCGTTCGGATGGTGCCGAACCGGTATTCGGTGGTGACACCGAGGACGGCCATGATCGCGAAGATCGCCACGCCGAACTGGTTCACGCCGACCAGATAGTCGATGGTCCGGGTGTCGACCGACGCGGGGTCGGCATAACCACCGGACAGCAGCCAACCGAGCAGCACCGCAACGCCGATGCCGAACACGACCACCATCGCCAGGCACCAGTACGGGGACCGGGTGCTCGTCAGTTTGATGCGTTCGGCGTCGATCGCCGCAAGCGCCGGGCCGATCATCGCCGACCCCCTTCCGAAGTGGGAGAACCGGATTCGACGGGCAGGAAACCGTCGCCCCCGTGATAGTCGACGGCGTGTGCGGTCATCGACATGAACACCTCCTCCAGCGAGGCCGACTCGGCGGCGAGTTCGTGCAGCGTCACACCGGTCGCGGCCGCGATGTCACCGACCCGGTCGGTCGTCGTGTCGGGCACCCGCATCACCGGCCGCCCCTGGGCGTCGGGCGCGCCTGGTGCCGGCGCGAGTCCGGCCTCCACCAAGGCGGTGTGCAACTTCTCGAGTTCGGGTCCGCGCACCCGCACCGACTGCCGTGCCCTTCCGGTGAACTCGCCGACCGAACAGTCGGCGATCAGTCGCCCACGCCCGATGACCACGAGATGGTCTGCGGTGAGCGACATCTCGGTCAGCAGATGGCTGGAGACGAGTACGGTGCGTCCTTCGGCGGCCAACTGCCGCATGAACCCGCGTATCCAGACGATGCCCTCGGGATCGAGCCCGTTGACCGGTTCGTCGAACAGCAGGGTGTGCGGGTCGCCCAGGAGCGCACCGGCCAGGCCGAGCCGCTGCGACATGCCGAGTGAGAATCCGCCGGCCCGTTTGCGGGCCACCGACGTCAGTCCGACCGTCTCGAGCACCTCGTCCACCCGGGACACCGGAATCCGGTTGCTCGCCGCGAGCCACCGCAGATGTGACCGCGCGGTGCGGTTGGGGTGAACCCAGTGTGCGTCGAGCAACGCACCGACCTGACGGAGCGGATGGTCGAGGTCGCGGTACTGCACGCCGTTGATGGTCGCGGTCCCCGAAGTGGGGCGGTCGAGACCCAGCATCATGCGCATCGTCGTCGACTTACCCGCGCCGTTGGGCCCCAGAAAGCCGGTGACCCGTCCCGGGTTCACCTCGAACGTGAGATCGTCGACCGCGCGCTGACTCCCGAAGTCCTTGGTCAGATTCGTTACCCGCAACACGACACGACCATAGCCGCCCGCTCTTCGAGCGGGATGGCTCCTCTCGCCGAGAACTCGATTCGGGTCACGCGTGATCAGGCATCGGTGACGACGCCTGCGCCCAGAACCTCTTCGGAATCCGCCCCGCCCGCGCCGCGAGGCGGCCCGCGATCACCGCATGCCGCATCGCCGAGGCCATCCGCTCGGGATTCTCCGCACGTGTGACCGCGGTCGCGAGAAGCACCCCGTCGCAACCGAGTTCCATGGCGAGGGCCGCATCGCTGGCGGTGCCGATACCCGCGTCGAGGATGACCGGGAGCGGGTCGTCGGAGGCGGTCGCACAGTGGTCGACGATCATCTCGATGTTGTGCGGGTTGAGGATTCCCAGTCCGGTGCCGATCGGCGAACCGAGCGGCATCACCGCGGCGACACCGAGGTCGGCGAGTCGCGCGGCGAGAACCGGGTCGTCGTTGGTGTAGGCGAGCACCACGAAGCCGTCGGCCACCAACGAGGCCGCGGCGTCGACGAGTTCGACGGCATCCGGCATCAGGGTGCGCTCGTCGGCCACCACCTCGAGTTTCACCCAGTTCGTCTCGAACGCCTCCCGGGCCAGCTGCGCGGTGAGCACCGCTTCGGCGGTGGTGTGGCAGCCGGCGGTGTTGGGCAGGACCGCGATGCCGAGACGGCGCAGCAGGTCGAAGACACCGGTCCCGGACGCGGCGTCGACGCGACGCACCGCCACGGTCGTGAGTTCGGTTCCCGACGCCACGAGGGCCCGCTCCAGGCTCGCGAGGTTTGTCGCGCCACCGGTTCCGGTGATCAGACGAGAAGAGAACTCGCGCCCGCCGATCCGGAGCGGGTCGGCGTCGGAACCGCCGGCGACGTCGACGACCTCGGACTCAGCCACCCTGCACCGCTGTCACGATCTCGACGACCGCGCCCGTGGTCATCGTGTGCTGCGACCACTGTCCGCGCGGGACGACCGCACCGTCGACGGCCACCGCGATCCCCCGGTCCGGCAGGCCGAGGCGGGCGACGACTTCCCCCACCGACACGTCGTCGCCGACGTCGAGGTTCTCTCCGTTCACGGTGATGGTCACGGTCATGCTCCTTCCAGAATTCCCAGCACGTTGTCCGCAGTGCCCGGCGCGAGGACGATGCCGTTGCGGCCGTGCCCGGTCACGACCACCGTGCGGTCGTCGACCCGCTTCACGATCGGTAACCCGTCGGCGGTGCAGGGCCTCAGTCCGGCACCCGCCTCCACCAGGTCGTAGGTGCGCAGACCCGGCATGACCTCGATGGCGTCGGCGAGCAGATCGGCGACACCACCCGCCTGCGGGGTGCGGTCACCGAAGCCCCCGGCCTCGTATTGCGTTGCGCCGACCACGATCCCGTCCTCGCGCGGCACCAGGTACACCGCTCGGCCGTGGAGCCGGGCACGGACCACATGCCCGGGCGGCGGCACCGACCACCGCGTCCGACGCAGTCTCAGGATCTCCCCTTTCGCCGCGTGGAGCGGCACGTCGGGAAGCAGTTCCACCGTGCCGAGTCCGGCGGCGACAAGGATCTGGTCCCGCGGGCCGGCATGTTCGTGGACGTCGGCCAGGCTGCCCACCCGCGCCTCGGTGAACCGCACCCCCGCGGCGGCCCCTACGCTGCGCAGAGTCGCCAGCAGACGACGGTTGTCGATCGACCACTCGCCGACCGCCCGGTAGCCACCGACGAGCCGCGAACTCAACGACGGCTCCAGCGAACGGATCTCGCGACCCGTGACCGTGCTGAGCGTGGCGTCGGTCCGCGGTTGTTCGGCCCAGACGAAGTCCGCGAGATGCTGCAGGTACTCGGCGTCGGCGGCGGACGCGGCGACGAACAGGGAATCGGTGGCCGTGACGATCGCGGGGTCGCCGAGCCGCTTCACCAGCGTCGGCCAGCGCCGCACCGACTGCACCGACATCGCGAGCGCCGCTTCTTCACCCGGATGCCCCTCGCCGAGCGAACCGAGCATGCCGCCCGCCACCCACGACGCCCGCTCCTCGTGCCCGGCGTCGACGACGCGGACCTGCCAGCCCGCATCGGCGGCAGCGAGCGCACAGGTCAGACCGATCACGCCACCGCCGACGACGGTCAGCGCACGCTCGGGCTGCTCCGGGTGGGGTTGTTCCTCGACAACATGGCTCACGCCAGATCACCTTCCTTCGCCGGAATGACCCGGATCAGGTTCGACGGTCAGCGGAGGGTCCGCACTCTCAGCCCGGCCGGTCCGGGCTCCCGTGTGTTCTCGCGGTCCACCCTACGCCCGGCCCGCACCGGCGCGGCTAGCCTGGTCGCCGTGACGACTGCCCCCGAATCGCGTGCTCGCGAACTGCGCCGCCGCCTGGACTCCGCCCGGCTCTACCTGTGCACCGACGCGCGGCGTGAACGCGGCGACCTGCTCGAGGTCGTGAACGCCGCCCTCGCCGGCGGCGTCGACATCGTGCAGCTTCGCGACAAGGGGTCACCCGGGGAGAAGAAGTTCGGCACTCTCGAAGCCCGCGAGGAGCTCGAGATCCTCGCCGCGATGCGGGACGTCGTCGACGCCCACGGCGCATTGCTCGCGGTCAACGACCGCGCGGACATCGCCGCACTGTCGGGCGCCGACGTCCTCCATGTCGGACAGGGTGACCTGCCGCCACGGGTCGCGCGCCGGATCGTCGGCCCCGACACGATCGTCGGTGCATCCACCCACGACCCCGGGCAAGCTGCAGCAGCGGCCGCCGACCCCGACGTCGACTACTTCTGCGTCGGCCCGTGCTGGACCACCCCCACCAAACCGGGTCGGACCGCCGCCGGGCTCGATCTGGTGTCGACGACCGCCGCGGCGATGTCCGAACCCGGGACTCCGGACAAGCCGTGGTTCGCGATCGGCGGCATCGATGCCCCGCGGGTGCCGGAGGTGGCCGCCGCCGGAGCGCGCCGCATCGTCGTGGTCCGGGCGATCACGGCCGCCGCCGACCCTGCTGCGGCGGCCGCGGAACTCCTCGCACGGCTGTAGCGCCCGGGTCCGGAAATCCGCTCCGGTAAAGCGCCCTCCGGGGCGGCTCCACGTGCATATCGTCACCGGTCACGCTCTGGAGGGCGTGTTCCAGGGGTCGATTTCAGGGGCGGATTACCGGGGCAGATCTCAGCGGTGGAATCCATTTGCCGCACTCGCCACAGAGGTCTAGGCTGGACCGATCATGATGTGCATCAAGCGCGCGCTCGTAACCCGCCGCAGCGGGGTCTGATTCTGACCGACCCCCCGCTGCGGGTCGGTTGCGCGCTCTTGTCGGTCACCTGTTCTTCGACCGAAATCGGCTTTCGAGATGCATCCTCTTCATCTGCCTCACCCATCCTTCTCACGACACGGACACGCGACCGCGCCGTCGGCCGACCCCATCACCGAACACTTCGGCCGTCCGCTGCCCGCGGGTATGCGCGAGGAGGTCATCGGGATGAGCTGGCAACGATTCACCGACGAATATTCGAGCGGCGGCACCATCCGGCTCGGATCGTGGTCGGTCGCACCGGCCCGTCAGGACCTCGTCGAATGCCGCGCGACCATCGCGATCGCCGATCGCATCATGTCGTGCAGCGCCGTCGCCGCCGGACCGCTCGGCGCGATGACCTCGATCCTCTACGACCTCGGCGCGCCGGTTCAGATCCTGCGGCTGCACCAGCGCGAACTCGACGGTTCGATCGCCACCTTCCTGCTGTGTGAGAACAACGGCAGGCAGGTGTGGGCCTTCGGCGAGGGCAGCACCGGGGACGAGGCGAACATCGCGGCACTGATCTCCGGCGCGAACCGGCTGCTCGGACCCGCGGCGGCGTGAAGCCCGACGTCGTGAGGCCCGACGCTGTGAAGTTCGGCTTCGTGAAGTTCGACGGGCCGAACCGCTATCCCTGCGGATCGAGCGCCGCGATCCGTTCGCGCAGCGTGGGCCAGGCCAGACCGAACGCCGGGTGCAGCGGGAGCTGATCGACGTGCCTCTCCTCCACCCAGCGCAGTTCCGTCGACTCGAAGTTGGCGACCGTGCGCACCGGCTCGTCTGTCTCGGCGATGACCGTCGTGTAGGTCCAGCCGCCGGGTGATTCGTGGGTGATGACGGCGGCGACGACCCGAAGGTCCTCGCCGTTGATGCCGGCTTCTTCCTCGGCTTCCCGAATCGCGGTGTCGATGGCGCCCTCGTGCGAGTCCCGGGCGCCGCCGGGCAGCGCCCAGGTACCACCCTGATGGGACCACGCGGCGCGATGCTGGAGCAGAACGCCCGTCACGCCGTCGGCCAACGGCGCCCGGAGCAGCAGACCTGCTGCGCCGTGAACACCCCAATACCGTGAACCGTCGGGATCGATCACCCAGCCGTCGCCGTCTCCGCGCACCACGCCTCCTTGCAGACCCGACGAGGGGATCGCCGGGGTTCCTCCACCGTAAGTGAGACACGCCCGACCTGCCAGGGCGATGGCGATCCATCCGTTGGATCAGTGAAACGAATCCGCGTACCGCGGTGAAACCGATCCGCGTGCCGGGGCGAGCGGGTCCACGCGGCGAAGAACTCCACCCCGCAACCCCGAGGCCTCCGGGGTGGCGACCGCGTTGAACGGAGGAACCCACCGAAGATGGCATAGGCTGAAACACGCACGACCCGGTGAGCGATGACCCCGTTGAGTCATTTCTTCAGACAGGTCGCGGGAGCCGGAACGGGGGCCGGCGACCGAGCGGCCACACCGGAGACGATCCAGCGTTCGAGAAGGGGATCAGCTAGGTGACCGGCGATGCGTCCTCCGTGCGGACGGCACTCACCCGTGGCGGTCGCACGTTCCGTCCCGCCCAGTCATCGCCGCCGATCCGCCAGGTCCTCGCCGATCGTCGTGAGCTCGTCGCGACCGCCCGCGAACGTGCGCAGTCACCGTTCCAGACGCTCCGGCACTATTCGGGCACCACACCGGGCAAGCTGATCATCATCTGCGCCATCCTGTTCCTCGGCTGCCTGTCCACCGGTCTGTACGCCTCGACCGTGCTCGAAGACCGCACCCAGACCCTGCAGCGCCTGATCGATCGCACCGAACCGCTCGCCGAGGCCGCTCAGGTCCTGTACAGCTCTCTGTCGATCGCCGACGCGTCCGCGAACGCGGCATTCATCTCGGGCGGTCTGGAAACTCCTGATCTGCGGCAACGCTACTCAGACGCCCTGGCGACGGCCGGGTCGTCGTTGATCCTCGCGACCGGCACCTCTAGCGAGCCGGGGCCCGGGATGGCCCAGAACGCGACCGAGCGTGCCCTGTCGTCGGACCTCGACACCCTCTCGACGTCGATCCCGGTCTACAGCGGACTCATCGAGACCGCCCGCACCAACAACCGGCTGGGCAATCCCGTCGGATCGGCCTACCTGGGCCAGGCGTCGTCGCTGATGCAGGACAAGATCCTGCCGGCCGCCCAGCGCCTCTACGAGCGGCGGTCGATGGCGATCGCCGACCCGCAGCATTCGCTGACCCGCCCGCCGTGGACGGTCTACGTCCCGCTGTTGCTGCTGCTCACGGCGATGGTGCTGACGTCCCGCTACCTGGCGCGCAGGACCCGCCGTCGCTTCAACCTCGGACTGGTCGCCGCGATCGGCGCGCTCACCCTGGGGACGGTGTGGCTGCTGGCGTCGGGCCTGATGTCGGTCGCCGCGACCAGCAACGCCCGAACCGACGGCGCGGACCCGCTTCGCGAACTCACGGCCGCCCGCATCCTGACCCAGCAGGCCAGATCGGCCGAGACGCTGGCCCTCATCCGCCGCGGCGACCAGGGCGGACTGGAACGGACCTTCGCCGCGACGACTGCCAGGATCGACGGCATCGTCGACGACGTCCGCACATCCGAGGAGACCGGTTCGGTGTCGGCGGAGCAGCTCGACTCGGTGAGCTCGGCGCTGGCGGAGTGGAAGCGCACCGATGCCGGCGTCCGGCGGTACATCCAGACCGGCAACTTCGACCGCGCCCGGCAACTCACGGTCGGGGACGGGCTGAACAGTTCGGCCCGCGCGTACACCGCCGTCGACGCCGCCCTCGTCGACGCGATCACCACCGCGCGGACGTCGTTCCGCGACGACATCAACACCGCCCAGCGAGTACTCGGCTTCACCGGGACCGGGATACTGCTGCTCTCGGTCCTCGCCGCCATCGCGATCGTCGGCGGACTCGTCCCCCGAATACGGGAGTACCGATGATCCCTCGCCGACTCGCCCGCCGCCGGTTCTCCCACTCCGGCCCCGCCCGCCTGCGCCGTCCGGTGGCCGCGGCCGTCCTGCTGCTCGTGGCATTCGTCGCGACCGGTTGTGTCCGGTTCCCCGCCGCCGAGTCACCGCCCCCGACCGCGACCGTCGGCCCGCTGGTGCTGCCCGGCGTCCAGACCGACGTGCCCATCGAACCGCCGCCGAGTTCGGAGGCGTGCAACGCGACGCTCACCCTGCGCCCGCCCGCACAGATGCCCGCGCCCGGCCGCATGCCGCCGAATTCGACGATGGCCGGGATCTTCGAACGCGGCCGGCTCATCGTCGGACTCGACATCGGCTCCAACCTGTTCAGCTTCCGCGATCCCATCTCGGGCGACATCCAGGGCTTCGACGTGGACATCGCCCACGAGATCGCGGGTGCGATCTTCGGTGACCCGCGGCGCGTCGAGTTCCAGGTGCTCAGCTCCGCACAGCGGATCGACGCGTTGCGCGACAAAACCGTCGACGTCGTCATCAAGACGATGAGCATCACCTGCGACCGGCTGCGCGACATCAGCTTTTCCGCCCCGTATTACGTGGCGTCCCAACGCATCCTGTCGTTCCGCAACTCGAACATCGCCGGACCGGCCCAGCTCGCCGACAAGCGGGTCTGCGCAGCCCGCGGCACCACCTCGATCGGCCGGATGCAGTCCATCCAGCCGCGGGTCCGGATCGTCAGCACCACCACCTGGGCCGACTGCCTGGTGCTGATGCAGCAGGGACAGGTCGACGCGGTGACCAGCGACGACGCCATCCTCGCCGGACTGGCCGCACAGGACCCATGGGTCCGGGTCGTCGGTCCGAGCCTCGGGGAGGAGTTCTACGGCGTGGGCATCCCCAAGGGCGAGGACGACATGATCCGCTTCGTCAACGGGGTGCTCGAACGTGCCCGCGCGACCGGCCGCTGGCAGGAGATCCGCGACCGCTGGCTGACCATCCTCGACAGTGGATTCGGCGCACCGCAGCCGTACTACCGGGATTGATCGCGCATGGACTTCGCCGGCGAACCATCACACACAGACCGTCACGGTCCCGACGACCGGGACCGGCCCGCTCCCGACACCCCGGAGGAGATCGGTACCCAGCGCGTCTCCGTCGCCGACCTGATGGGTGACGACGACCCGGTCACCGACCGGCACACCCGCGACGGGCACATCACCGACGGGAGCACCGCCGGTGGCGGCACCACGGACGAGAGCACCACGGACGAGGGCACCACCGATCAGGTGGTCGAGGTCGGTACGCAGAAGGCCGATCTCGGCGCCCTGATGGCCGAGACCGACGACACCACGGAGCCCCGCGCCGTGCCCGACCCCGGCGCCGTATCCGACACCGAGATCGGAACACAGGCGGCCACACCCGCCTTCACGGTCGGCATCGCGCCACCGGACCGATTCGACGGCCGGACCGATCGGGTGGTCCGCACGCGGGCGACGCCGAGCACGGAGCCGGATTCCGGACCACTCGGACGGCGACTCATCCCGCGCCGACGCCCCCCGGTCCACGAACGTCGACTCGGCAGCGGACTGGTCGAGATGCCGAAGATCACCGACATCGAACCCGAGGACGCGGTCATCGACGATCCGGTGATCGTCGAGGGCAAGCGATTCTGCTGGCGCTGCGGCAAACCCGTCGGCCGACTCGAGGGTGAAGGGGAAGGTCCACCCACCGGTGACTGCGCCAACTGTGGTGCGCGGTACTCGTTCGTGCCCGGTCTCGCCCAGGGGACGCTGGTCGCCGATCAGTACGAGATCGCCGGCGCGATCGCCCACGGCGGACTCGGATGGATCTACCTGGCCATCGATCGCAACGTGAGCGACCGGCCCGTCGTTCTCAAAGGCCTTCTGAACTCGTCGGATTCGGAGGCACAGCGCGTCGCGGTGGCCGAGCGTCAGTTCCTGGCGTCGGTGAACCATCCCGGCATCGTCAAGATCTACAACTTCGTCGAGCACGTCGCCGACGACGGTGAGCGCTTCGGCTACATCGTCATGGAGTACATCGGCGGTCAGACGCTCAAGCAGATCACCTCGGGTGACCACGAGAAGGGGTTGCTGTCCGTCGAACAGGGTCTCGCCTACATCCTCGAGGTGTTGCTCGCCGTCGGCTACCTGCATTCGGTGGGTCTGGTCTACAACGACGTCAAACCCGAGAACATCATGGTCGGGAGCGACGAGGTCAAGCTCATCGACCTCGGCGCCGTCTCGCCGATCAACGGCTACGGACATCTGTACGGCACACCGGGTTTCCAGGCGCCGGAGATCGTCAAGACCGGACCCCAGGTCGCCACCGACATCTACAGCGTCGGACGCACCCTCGCGGTGCTGACCGTGCCGATGGAGATGCGCAACGGCCGGTACGTCGACGGACTCCCCTCCCCTACCGAGTCCGCCGTCTTCCGCGACAATCCGTCGTTCTACCTTCTGCTGCAACGTGCCACCGCGCCCGACCCGGCCGACCGGTTCTCCTCCGCGGAGGAGATGAGCACCCAGGTGCTCAACGTGCTCCGCGAGACGGTCGCGGTACACACCGGTGTGCCCCGGCCCTCCCTGTCCACGGTCTTCACCCCGCAGCGCTCGACGTTCGGCACCGATCTCATGCTCGCCCCGGTCGACGGCTTCTTCGACCCCGACCAGGCCGCCTTCTACGATCCGGTCGACATCGCCACCGCGCTCCCCGTGCCCCTGGTGAACCCGCTGGATCCCGCCGCGAGCCTGTTGACCTCGGCGGCCCTGTCGGATCCGCGGCAGACGCTCGACTCGATCAACACCGCACGCGCAGAAGGGTTCGCGTCGATGTTCGGTGGCCGTCCGGTCAAGAACGCCCACCCCTCGCTGGAGATCGACCTGGCCGAGGCCCGCGCCCACCTACAGCTCGACGACGTCGACACCGCTCTCGCGCTGCTCCGCGATGTCCGTGAGCACCACGGCGATTCGTGGCGGGTGGAGTGGTACATGGGCATCTGCGCGCTGATGAACGACGAACCCGAACTGGCCTACGAACGGTTCGACGAGGTATTGGGGGCAATGCCCGGCGAGGTGGCACCGAAGCTCGCGGTGGCCGGAACCGCCGAACTGATCGGCCGGTGGCTCGCCGACGAGAACGGGTCGTCGAAGTCGTCCGACAAGATCTCCCGGCTCTACGACGTCGCGCAACATCACTACCACGATCTGTGGCTGACCGACCACAGCATCGTCACCGCCGCCTTCGGCCTGGCCCGCCTCGCCGTCGCGGCCGGCGACTACGACGGCGCGATCCGTCCCCTCGACGAAGTTCCCGCCACCAGTAGGCATTTCAACACAGCCCGGGCGACCGCGATCATCGCCCTGGTGCACGGTCGTCCCACCTCGGAGGTCACCCGGGAGCAGATCGTCGAGGCCGCACGACGACTCGAGCAGATCCCGGACTCCGAACCACGCAAGTCACGGATGCTGCTAATCGTGCTCGGCACCGCCCTCGGCTGGATTCACGACAATCCCGACGCCGAGAACGCCGACACCGAGCCCTCGACGCTCCTGGGCTTCCCCTTCACCGAGTACGGAATCCGCACCGGCACCGAGAGATCCCTGCGCCAGCTCGCACGTCAGACCCGCAACAACCGCGAGCATCGGTTCATGCTCGTCGATCTGGCGAACTACGTGCGGCCGAACACGCTGTTCTGACCTCGATACGCGGCGTCCTCGCTACGCTCGGTCGACGCTACTCGGCCGGCGGAACCAACTGCGACCCCTTCCGCTGTCGAGTAGTTCTTGCTCCCTGAGGTGCTAGGAGCGCAAGCGCCGAGCCGTATCGAAACCACCGCCCGAGCTCAACCTGCGACGAGCGCCGCCGACTGCCGCGCGATCGCGAGCTCCTCGTTCGTCGGGACCACCAGGACGTCGATCGCGCTGTCGTCGGCGGAGATCCGACGCGCCGATCGGTCGGCGGCCGCGTTGCGGTCCGGGTCGACGACGATTCCGAAACGCTGCAGCCCGTCGAGTGCATCGGCGCGGACGCGTGCCGAGTTCTCGCCGACGCCGGCGGTGAAGGTGATCGCGTCGAGCCTCTCGAGGGCGAAGGTGTAGGCACCGAGGTAATGCCGCAACCGGTGGATGTAGACGTCGTAGGCACGGCGGGCGTTCTCGTCACCGGCATCGACCAGCTCGGCGATCGAGCGGAAGTCGTTCTCGCCGCACAGTCCTCGGAGTCCGGACCGATGGTTGAGCAGGGTGTCGATCTCGTCGACGGACAGGTGGGCCACGCGGTTGAGGTGCAGCACGAGGCCGGGATCGATGTCGCCGCTGCGGGTTCCCATCACGAGACCCTCCAGCGGAGTCATCCCCATGCTGGTGTCGACGGGCTGTCCACCCGAGATGGCCGACGCCGACGCCCCGTTGCCGAGATGCAGCACGATCTGGTCGAGATCGGCGAGGTCCTTCCCGAGGAACTCGGCGACGCGGCCCGACACGTACTCATGACTGGTGCCGTGGAATCCGTACCGCCGGATGGCGTGTTCGGCCGCCACCTCGCGGTCGATGGCGTAGGTCGCGGCCGCGGGCGGCAACCCGTGGAAGAAGGCCGTGTCGAACACCGCGACCGACGGCACGTCGGGAAGCAGGGCCCGGGCCGCCTCGATACCCACGAGATTGGCCGGATTGTGCAGCGGCGCAAGGGGCGAGATCCGCTTGATCTCCGAGATCACCCAGGAGTCGACGAGTGTCGGCTCGTAGAACGACCGGCCGCCGTGCACCACGCGGTGCCCGACCGCCGCCAGGCCCGCGTGCACCAGGTCGGTGCCGTTGTCGGCGAAGAATTGTTCGGCACGCAGGACCGCCGTCAGGTGATCGGGTAGCGACACCGACTCGGTGACCGTCTCGCCGTTCTGTTCGTGCGTGATCGACGAACCGGCGTCGCCGATGCGTTCGGCGATCCCGTCCGCGAGGACGACGCCGGTATCGGGCTGGACGAGTTGGTATTTCAGCGACGACGAGCCGGCGTTGAAGACGAGGACCGCGCCGGCGGTGTCGGCGCTCAACGCGCCTCTCCGGTGGCGACCTCTTCGGTGCCGGCTTCTGCGGTACCGGCCTCTTCGGTGGCGACCCCATCGGTGCCGGCCTCTTCGGCGTCCGCCTGCTGCGCCTGGATCGCGGTGATGGCGACCGTGTTGACGATGTCGGACACGAGCGCGCCACGGCTGAGGTCGTTGATCGGCTTGTTCAGGCCCTGCAGCACGGGGCCGATCGCGACGGCACCGGCGCTGCGCTGCACCGCCTTGTACGTGTTGTTGCCGGTGTTCAGATCCGGGAAGATCAGTACCGTCGCCCGCCCGGCCACCGGGGAGTCGGGCATCTTGGTCTCCGCGACCGACGGTTCGACCGCCGCGTCGTACTGGATGGGACCCTCGACGAGCAACTCCGGCGCGCGTTGCCGCACGAATTCGGTTGCGGTCTTGACCTTCTCGACGTCGACACCCGATCCGGACGTGCCGGTGGAGTAGGACAGCATCGCCACGCGCGGATCGATGCCGAAGGCGGCGGAGGTCTGCGCCGACGAGATGGCGATGTCGGCGAGTTGCTCATCGGTCGGGTCCGGGACGATCGCGCAGTCGCCGTAGGCGAGCACCTTGTCGGCCAAGCACATGAAGAACACGCTCGACACCGTCGAGACCCCCGGCTTGGTCTTGATGATCTCGAATGCCGGCCGGATGGTGTGGGCGGTCGTGTGCGCCGCTCCCGACACCATCCCGTCGGCGCGCCCGGTGTGCACCATCATCGTGCCGAAGTAGGAGACGTCGATCATCTTCTCCCGCGCGCGGTCGAGTTCCATGCCCTTGTGCTTGCGGAGATCGGTGTAGATCCGGGCGAACTCGTCCAGGTACTCCGAGGTGGCCGGGTCGATGACGCTGATCCCGGCCAGGTCGAGTCCGAGCTCGATTGCCCGCTCCTGCACGGCATCCGGGTCACCGAGCAGCGTGAGGTCGGCGACCCCGCGGCGGAGGAGCCGGCTCGCCGCCCGCAGGATGCGATCGTCATCGCCCTCGGGGAGCACGATGTGCTTGCGCTGTGCCCGTGCACGGGAGATGAGCCGGTACTCGAACATCTGCGGGGTCACGACCGCCGGGACGTCGACGTTGAGGTTGCGCATGACCACCTCGGGATCGACGTGGGTCTCCATGAGCGCCAACGCCGCTTCGATCTTGCGTGCCGACCCGGCGCCGAGCCGGCCACGGGTGTGGGCCGCGGTCCGCGCGGTGTCGTAGGTGCCGTGCGGGCAGCTGATGATCGGCAGCGTCGGCTTGAGTCCGCTGACCAGCGCCTCGATCATCGGATGCGGTTTGAGCCCACCGTTGAGGATGATGCCCGACAGCCGCGGGAATCCCTGTGCCGTATTGGCGTTCACGAGGGCGAGGAGGACGTCGGAGCGATCGGCGGGCGTGATGACGACCGTGCCGTCGGTGAGGCGCTCCAGAATGTGCTCGACGGTCATGCCGCCCACCATCACCCGCAGCGCCTCGTGGTCGAGGAGTTCCTCGTCGCCGCTGTACAAGGTGGCGCCGAGCGACTCCTTCAACTCACCCATGGTGGGCGCGAACAGGATCGGCTCCTCGGGGAGGCACAGGCTCGGCACCCCGGTGCGGCGCAGCGTCGCCCGGATCTCGTCGAGCCGATCAGGGTCACAGCGGTTCGCGACCATGGCGATCGGTGTGGCATGGGCGGCGCCGACCTCGGCGAGCAACCCCTCGGCGAGGTCGGCGATCTCCGCCGGGGACCGGTCGATGGCTTTCAGTGCGAGCACCATCGGCGCCGACAGGTTCGCGGCGATGCGTGCGTTGAAGCTCAGCTCCGACGGGGTGCCGACGTCGGTGTAGTCCGAGCCGACGATCACCACGCGGTCGCACCGCGTTGCCAGTGCATGGAACCGGGCGACGATCTCGCCGATCGCGGCATCCGGGTCGTCGTGGACCTGCTCATAGGTCACGCCCAGGCAATCCTCGTAGGGAACGTCCACGGAGTCGTAGTCGATCAGGAGATCGAGCAGCGGGTCCCGCTTGTCTCCGTCGGCGCGGGTGATCGGGCGGAAGACGCCGACCCGGCCGCCGGTCGCCGCGAACAGGGCCAACAGCCCCAGCGCGACCACGGATTTCCCGGTCTCCCCTTCTGCCGAGGCCAGATAGATGCTGGTCGTCGACTCGCTCCCGGCACCTCTGTCACCGGCAACTCGATCTCCAGCAGAGCGGTCGGAAACGGAAGCGTCGGTGGCCATGCGCCCCAGCATAGTGGCGCCCGGTGATCAGATCAGGATGCCGGGATTGCAGACGCCGTCGGGATCGACGGTCGCCTTGACCGCCCGCAACGCCTCGAGTGCCAGCGGACCGATCTCGTCGTGGTAGGCCTCGCGATGGTCGCGACCGACGGCGTGATGGTGGGTGATGCTCGCGCCCGCGGCCCTGATCGCGTTGTTCGCCGCGGTTTTCGCCGACGCCCACTCCGCGATCGGATCGGCGCCGAGCGGTGCCACCACGGTGAAGTACAGCGACGCACCGGAGGCGTAGACGTGGCTGATGTGGCACATCACGAGGGGAGGTGTGCCCGATGCGGTCAGGGTGTCGGTGATCGCATCGGTGACCGAGGCGCGCAACTCGTGCAGCTTCGACCAGTAGGTCACGGTCTCCAGGGTCTCGACCAGCACTCCGGCGTCGAGCAGCGGGTCACGCAGGTAGGGCCCGGCGAAACGTCCTGTGCGCCAGGACTCTCCGGGGCCGCTTCCCAGGGCCGTACCGCCGGCGTCGACGAGCACCTCCGACGCGGCGTCGCGGCGTCGGCGCACTTCCTGATCGCTGCCCTCGTATCCGGTGATGACCAGGCAGCCCGTCGAATCACCGCCGAGCTGCGCGGGATCGGCGAGATTGATCGCGGTCTCGACCTCGTCGGACAGCCGGATCACGGTGGGCAGCGGGCCGTCCTGGGCGAGTCGTCGCAAGGCGGTCGCGCCGTCGGCGAAGGAGTCGAACCGCCAGCCGTCGAAGAGCCGGGTGGCCGGGACGGGACGGATCCGGACCCGGACGCCGGTGATGACGCCGAAGGCGCCCTCGGAGCCGAGGATCAGCTGGCGGAGGTCGGGTCCGGCCGCGGACCGTGGTGCCGTGCCGAATTCGAGGGTGCCGCGCGGGGTGGCGAGGACGAGCCCCTCCACCATCTCGTCGAAACGGCCGTACCCCGCCGACGACTGGCCCGCCGACCGGGTCGCCGCGTACCCGCCGATCCCGGCTCCCTCGTAGGACTGCGGGAAGTGTCCGAGCGTCCAGCCCCGGTCACGCAGGAGTGCTTCGGCGGCACTCCCCCGCAGACCCGCCTGCAGGGTGGCGATGCGGGAGACCTCGTCGATCTCGACCAGACGGTCGAGACGCCGGAGGTCGAGGCTGAGGACACCGGCGAATCCGGCCCGGTCGGGCGCGAGCCCGCCCACCACCGAGGTCCCGCCGGTGAACGGCACGACCGCGACCTTCCCGGCGGCGCAGACCTGCAGGATTCGCACGACCTCGTCGTGATCGGCCGGGTAGATCACCAGGTCGGGGGCGTCGGCGGCGTCACCCGCACGCAGCCGCAGGAGGTCGGGAGTCGAGTAGCCGCGGGTGTGCTGGACGCGCGCGTCGTCGGAATCGGCCACGTACCCGGCGCCGACGACGGCTTCGAGGTCGGCGCGAACGGCCGCCGGCAGGGTCGATTCGCGCGGGGTGACCGACTCGGGTTGGACGCCCCGGTCCTCGGTAGCGTCGCCGGCCAGCGCGGCCGCAGCGGCGGGTAGCTCGGTGACGCGCGCCGGGTCGCCCCAGCGCGGCCGCCGCATCTCGACGACGGGGATCGCGGTCTCGTCCGGCTTCGGCTCGTCACCCGTCCGATCCGTGCCGGTCGTCATGAGCTCACTGCTCGTTCTTGACGACCGCGCGCACGACGAGGTCGGCGATCTGCTCGTCGGTGAGCGAACTGTCCGGGATGAGCATCAGGGAGTAGATCGTGCGCACCAGGAACTCGGCGGCCCCACGCGGGTCCGGGACGAGCTGGTCCCCGATCTGCGGTTCGAGATCGGGCAGCGTCTGGTCGACGATCTGGTGGATGAGGGTCGGACCCGACGAATCGCTGGTCGCGACCAGCGCCCGCACGACTTCCTCGGGTTCCTTGCGCAGCACGTACTGCAGGGCCTCGTGCTCGCGGATGTAGGGCAGCACGTTCACGACCTGCGCGCGCACCTTCCCCGCCGCGTCGGGCGCGGAGGCCGACCATTCCCGCAGCTTCACCCGCAGAAGGGACACCTCACGGTCGACGATCGCTGCGACCAGCGCATTCCGTCCGCCGAACATGCGGTAGGCGGTGGCCCGGGCGACGCCGGCATGACGCGCCACGGACGTCAGACTCAACGTCTTGGCGCCGAAGCGGGAGACGAGTCCCACTCCGACCTCCACCATGCGGTCACGATCCATGCGAAAAACTTATCGAATCAGGGCGTCCGCAGGTCCGGGCGCCTCCGATCAGGCTACCGTCCATCGGCCACCGACCGGATGTGCCGGGTGGCCACCGCGAGCGTCGCCAGGTCGAAGCGTTCGGCCGCCTCGATCTCGCCCAGGGTGACCGTCACCGCTGCAGCGCCGTCTGGTTGGAGAGTTCCCAGGCCTCGATGGCCTCGGTCGGCCAGTAGGAGACCGCGGCCGCCCGGACCGGGTCGACGGCCAGGGTTCCGACGACGTCGCAGGTGAGGTCGCGGAGTGCGCGGTACAGGTCGTCCCGCAGCGCGGAGCGGGCCAGCGCATGCCAGCGATCCCCTCGGGGCAGTGCCGAGAGACGGATCAGCCATCGGTCGACGTCGATGTGGTCGGACAGCGCGAAATAGACGGCCCCGACGGTCGCGATGTCGCACCCCGTCTCCTCGGCCACTTCCGCGATGTCGAGGACGCTGTAGCGGTACAAGCCCTCGGCCACCCGCCGTGCGATCGCCGGCGGAACCCCGGCCTCGGTGAAATGGGCCACCGCCGATTCGATGCGGGCCGCCTCGTCGCCGCGCAGCCAGATCGACACCTGCGGCGCCGAGTCCCGGACGACCCGGAAGCGTTCGATCGTCTCCGTCACCGGGATCGGCTGCGGGCGGCGCGTCAGCAACCAGCGCGATGCACGGTCGAGGAGCCGGCGCGCCTCGGCGATGATCTCGTACTCCACCTCGGGACGCAGACCGGCCGCCTCGATGTCGGACTGCAGCTCTGCCAGTCCCAGAACCTCCACGGCGACGACGAATGCCCGCACGATGTCGGCGGCCGCCGCGCCGGTCTCCTCCCGCAGCCGGAACGCGAACGTCAGGCCGCCGAACGCGAAGAGGTCGTTGACGAGTTCGGTGGCGATGACCTCGGTCCGCAACGGGAAGTCGTCGACATCGCCCAGATCCGCGAGGGCTTGCGGGAAGTACCGCGTGAGCCGGTCGGAGAAGTAGGGATCGTCGAAAGCGCCCATCGCCACGCAGAGCTCGGTCTTCACATCCAGCTTCGCGTGCCCCATCAGTGTCGCCAGCTCCGGCGACGTCAGGCCCTCGCCGCGTCGGGCCAGCGCCGCGAATCCCTCTGCGGTGGGCAGGGTCTCGAGTGCGCGGTCCAGACCCCGGCGGCGTTCCAGGTCCTCGACGAGACGGGCGTGCACGTCGACCATCTGTGCCGCATGCGCGCGTGCTTCACCGAGAATCCGGTTCTGCGTCCGGTTGTTGCGCAGCACGAGATCGGCGACCTCGCCGGTCAGGTCGGCGAGGACCTCGCCACGCCGTGCCCCCGACACCGCGGTCGAGGACCGCCCGTCGAGCAGGATCTTGATGTTGACCTCGTGATCGGAGCAGTCGACGCCCGCCGAGTTGTCCAGTGCGTCGGTGTTGATCCGTCCGCCGTTGCGCGCGAATTCGATTCGCCCGGCCGGGGTGACGCCCAGGTTGCCGCCCTCCCCGATGACCCGCGCCCGCACCATCGTGGCGTCGACGCGGACGAGATCGTTGGTCCGGTCACCGACCTGATCGTGGTTCTCGTCCGCGCTCTTGACGTACGTACCGACCCCGCCGTTCCAGAGCAGGTCGACCGGCGCGCACAGGATGGCCGAGATGAGCTCCTGCGGAGTGACGTCGGTCGTCTCGCGCGGCAGCCCGAGCACCTCGGCCGCCTCGGGCGACACCGGGATCGACTTCGCCGTCCGGTCGAAGACCCCACCGCCGGTGCTGATGAGTTCACGACGGTAGTCGGCCCACGAGGAGGACGGGAGACCGAAGAGTCGTCCGCGTTCCTCGAATGACCTGTCGGCGTTCGGGTCCGGGTCGATGAAGATGTGCCGGTGGTCGAAGGCCGCGACCAGCCGGATGCCCGGGGTCGAGAGCATCCCGTTGCCGAAGACGTCACCGCTCATGTCACCGATGCCGGCCACCGTGAACGTGTCGCGGTCGACGTCGATGCCGAGCTCGGCGAGATGCCGGGTGACACTCACCCAGGCGCCCCGCGCGGTGATGCCCATCGCCTTGTGGTCATATCCGACCGAGCCGCCCGAGGCGAAGGCGTCGCCGAGCCAGAAGCCCCGGTCGACGGCGATGCCGTTGGCCACGTCGGAGAACCGTGCGGTCCCCTTGTCGGCTGCCACGACGAGGTAGGAGTCCTCGCCGTCGCCGCACACCGTCGCGTCGGGGTGCACCGAACGTCCGTCGGCGGATCGGTTGTCGGTCAGGTCGAGCAGGCCCGAGATGAACTGGCGGTAGCCCTCCTCCCCCGACATCGCCGGGTTCTTGACGACGAACCCACCTTTCGCGCCCGCCGGCACGATGACCGAGTTCTTCACCGTCTGCGCCTTCGCCAATCCGAGGATCTCGGTGCGGTAGTCGTCGCGCCGATCCGACCATCGGATCCCGCCGCGGGCAACGGCGCCGAAGCGAAGATGAACGCCCTCGACATCCGGTGAGTAGACGAAGATCTCGTGCAGCGGACGCGGCTGCGGGAGGATGTCGACCTCCCGCGGCCGGAGCTTGAACGCCAGCTGTGGCCGTTCCGGTCCGAGCGCGTCGGGACGGTAGAAGTTGGTGCGACTCGTGGCGAGCACGAGAGAGCGATACGCACGGAGGATCCGGTCGGCGTCGAGTCCCTGGACCCGGTCGATCAGCGCGTCCAGCATCCCGAGTCGTCCGGCTACGAGATCGACACGGCAGGAGTGGTTTTCGACGCCTGGATCGAACTGGGCACCGAAGAGCTCGACGATCGCCGAGGCGACGTCCGGGTTGCCGGTCACCACGGACTCGATGGTGCGCTGCCCGTACGGCAGGGCCGTCTGCTGCAGGTAACGGGCATAGGCGCGCAGCACGACCACCTCGCGCCAGCCCAGTCCGGCGGTGAGCACCAGGTGCCCGAAACGATCGGGTTCGGTGCGGCCCGACCACATCGCCGAGAACACGTCCAACACTGCCGCGTCGTCCGTACCTGCGCCGGCGACCCGTCCCGGAGAGGCAACGAAAGCGTGCAGGCGACAACGCAATCCGTCGGGGCGTCGGACCACCGTGGTGGCGTGATCGACGAGCTCGAGGTCGAGGCTGCGCAGCAGCAGCATGACCTTCTCGAAGGACACCTCGGGCCCGGCGCTGTACAGGGTCAGCCTCAGGTGGCCGTCCGCCGTCGTCACCGCACCGATCTCCACGGTGTCGGGTGTGAGTGCTTCGAGGATCGAGACCTCGGGGGCCGCGGCGTGCGCCTGCTCTTCGACGTAGCCGGTCGGCAGGAGATCGTGGCGCGGGGACACGGTGCTGGTCATCGGCGGACTCCGGGGGTTCGGGTGGCGGGTGTAATGGACGACGGTTTGGGAGAGGTGTTGGCGTGCAAGGGAATGCACGCGGCCCACCCATGGACGCCGTTGGCCATGGGTGGGCCGGTTGTGCAGACGCGTGTCCTGTCAGTGCTGAGGGATCAGGGCTTCACGTGTGCATCCGCGACGTCGAGTGCGGTGTCGAGGATCGCCAGACCCTCGCGCACCTCGTCGTCGGAGACGGTGCACGGCGGCACCGCATGGATGCGGTTGAAGTTGGCGAACGGCAGGAGTCCGTTGGACTTGAGGGCCGCGATCACCTCGTTCATGGCCGGGCTGCTTCCGCCGTACGGGGCGAGGGGTTCCCGGGTCGCCCGGTCGGCGACGAGCTCGATGGCCCAGAAGACACCGAGGCCGCGGACCTCTCCCACCGACGGATGCTTGTCGGCGAGCGCACGCAGTCCGGGACCGAGCACCTCGTTGCCGATGCGCGCGGCGTTCTCGATGATCTTCTCGTCGGTCATGGCGTTGATCGTCGCGACCGCGGCCGCGGTGGCGAGCGGGTGACCCGAGTAGGTCAGGCCGCCCGGGTACGCACGCTGAGCGAAGGTCGCGGCGATCTCACCGCTGATGGCGACGCCGCCGAGCGGCACGTAACCGGAGTTCACCCCCTTGGCGAAGGTGATCAGGTCCGGCACCACGCCGTCGAAATGCTCGATGGCGAACCACTTTCCGGTCCGGCCGAAGCCGGCCATCACCTCGTCGGCGATGAACACGATGCCGTAGCGATCGCAGATCTCGCGGACACCGGCGATGTAACCGGGCGGCGGGACCATGATGCCGGCGGTGCCGGGCACCGACTCGAGCACGAGTGCCGCGATCGAGTCGGGTCCCTCGAGGCGGATGAGCTGGTCGAGAGAGGCCAGCGCGCGCTCGGTCTCCTGCGGGGAGTTCTCGGCGTGGAACTGCGAGCGGTAGAGGAACGGTCCGTGGAAGTGGACCACGCCGCTGTTGCCGTAGTCGTTGGGCCACCGGCGCGGGTCACCGGTCATGTTGATCGCGGTGTCGGTGCCGCCGTGGTACGAGCGGTAGCGGGTGAGCACCTTGTACCGGCCGGTGTGCAGTCGCGCCATGCGGACCGCGTGCTCGTTGGCGTCGGCACCGCCGTTGGTGAAGAAGACCTTGTTCAAGTCTCCCGGTGTGCGCTCGGCGATCAGCCGGGCGGCTTCGGAGCGGGCGTCGTTGGCGTGCTGCGGTGCGATGGTGCACAGGGTCGCCGCCTGCTTGCGGATGGCCTCCACGACGACCGGGTGCTGATGTCCGATGTTGGTGTTGACCAGCTGGGAAGAGAAGTCCAGCAGGCGATTTCCGTCGCCGTCCCAGATGTAGGAGCCCTCGGCGGCGAGGATGGTCATCGGGTTGATCTGTTCCTGGGCCGACCAGGAGTGGAACACGTGGGCGCGGTCGAGCCGGTGGGCACGCGCGCCCCGCTCCTTCGCGGACTCGAGGTCTTCCCCGGTCGGCAGGATGACACGCTCGGTGGTGGTCATGTCGGTGTCCTTTCTGCGGTGTCTCGCCGGTCAGTTGTTCTGGGGGAAGCCGAGGTTGATGCCGTCGCGCTCGCTGGGGTCCTGCCAGCGGGTGGTGACGACCTTGCCGCGGGTGAAGAAGTGCACGCCCTCGGTGCCGTGCGCGTGGGTGTCGCCGAACAGCGAACTCTTCCAGCCGCCGAAGCTGTAGTAGGCGGTGGGAACCGGGATCGGGACGTTGATGCCGACCATGCCGACCTCGACCTCGTTCTGGAAACGACGCGCCGCGCCACCGTCGTTGGTGAAGATCGCGGTGCCGTTGCCGTACGGGTTGCTGTTGATCAGTTCGAGCGCCTCGTCGTAGGTCTCGACCCGCACGACCGAGAGAACCGGGCCGAAGATCTCGTCGGTGTAGACGCTCATGTCGGTGGTGACGTTGTCCAGCAGGGTCGGCCCGAGCCAGAAACCGTCGGTCTCACCGTCGGCCTGCACGCCGCGGCCGTCGACGACGACGGTGGCGCCGGCCGCCTCACCGGCCTCGACGTAGGAGGCGACGCGATCGCGGTGTGCCTTGGTGACCAGCGGTCCCATGTCGGAGTTGCGGGTGCCGTCGCCGGTCACCAGGCCGACGGTGCGCTCGGAGATCTTCGCGACCAGCTCGTCGGCGATGTCGCCGACCGCGACCAGCGCCGAGATGGCCATGCAGCGCTCACCGGCCGAGCCGAAGCCCGCGTTGACCATCGCATCGGCGGCGAGGTCGAGGTCGGCGTCGGGAAGGACGATGGCGTGGTTCTTGGCGCCGCCGAGGGCCTGCACGCGCTTGCCGTGCGCGGTGCCGGTCGAGTAGACGTACTGCGCGATCGGGGTCGAGCCGACGAAGGAGATGGACTTCACGGCGCGGTTGGTCAGGAGCTCGTCGACGGCGGTCTTGTCACCCTGCAGCACGTTGAAGACGCCGGCCGGCAGCCCAGCCTCGGCCCAGAGTTCGGCGATCCAGATGGCGGCGGTGGGAACCTTCTCCGACGGCTTGAGGATGACGGTGTTGCCGGTGGCGATGGCGATCGGGAAGAACCACATCGGGACCATCGCGGGGAAGTTGAACGGCGCGATGATGCCCACCGGGCCGAGGGACTGGCGGATGGAGGCGACGTCGACCTTGGTGGAGGCGTTCTCGGTCATCCCGCCCTTGAGCAGGTGTGCGATGCCGCAGGCGAACTCGACGACCTCCTGGCCGCGGGAGATCTCACCGAGGGCGTCGGAGAGCACCTTGCCGTGCTCGGAGGTGATGATCTCGGCCAGCTCACCCTTGCGGGCGTTGAGCAGTTCGCGGAAGGAGAAGAGGATCGAGGTGCGCTTGGCGATCGAGGTGTCGCGCCAGCCGGGGAAAGCCGCTGCGGCGGCGGCGATCACGCGCTGTGCGTCGGCGGTGTCGGCGAGTGCGACCTGACCGGTGACCTGACCGGTCGCCGGGTTGGTGACCGGGGCGAAGCGCTCGCCGGTGCCGGAGAACTCCTTGTTGTCGAACCAGTGCGAGATCGTCCTGGTGGCGAGTGCGTTGGTCATGGAATCGCGTCCTTTGCTCGAGGGATCACTGCTGGGAGGGATCCGAGGGAGGGGGAACCGGGAGCCGCGCGGGAGAGACGGTGCGCTGCGGTGGTGATTACAGAATGCGGCCTCCGGAAGCCCTACGGTGCCGACAGTGTGTAAGTTTCGACCCGAAGTCCTTTACACTCTGTTAGGTGAAGCCGACCATTGCGGACATCCTCTCGCTTCCCGTGGTGCGCAACGGGAAGCCGAGGCAGGTGGGTGGCGGGCGACTCGACCGCGAGGTCCGATGGGCTCACGTCAGCGATCTGGCCGATCTCACCGATCTGTTGCAGGGCGGCGAGATCGTCCTGACCACCGGACCGGCACTTCTCGCGGACCCCACCGGTTACCTGGAGGGGCTCGCGGCTGCCGGAGCGGTCGGGGTGATCGCGGAACTCCTCGACGCCGACGTACCCGATTCCGTTGCGGCGAACGCTGATCGCCTCGAGCTGCCCGTGGTGGTCCTTGAACGCGCGATCCGCTTCGTGGACGTCACCGAAGAGGTGCACAGCGCCATCGTCGCCGACCAGTACGAGGAGGTCGTCTTCTCGCGGCACGTCCACGAGGTGTTCACCGGGCTGGGGATGCGCCGGGCGGAAGTCACGGAGATCGTCGAGGCAGCAGCCGAACTCATCGACTCGGCGGTCGTCCTGGAGGATCTCACCCGGCAGGTGCTGGCATTCGCCGGTCGAGGTACTCCGGCGAAGGATCTGTTGCGCGACTGGGAAAGACGCTCCCGACTCACGCCGACCGGGCGGGAGACCTCGACCTCTGGCCCCGAGGGATGGCTCACCGCGCCGGTGGGTGCGCATCGTCAGGAGTGGGGACGGCTCGTGGTCCCCCACCCCGGCGACCTCGGCGAACGCGCGCGCATGCCGTTGGAACGCGCCGCGCAGGCCCTCGCACTGCATCGGATGATCGAACAGAACTGGACCGAGCTGGAGATGCGTGCCCAGAACGGTCTGGTCGACGATCTGCGCCTGGGACGGATCCCCGACGAGGCCGAAGCCACCGCACGCGCCCATGCGCTGGGTCTGCAGCCAGGGTTGACATACGCGCCGTTGACGATTCGCGTGGTCGAGTCGGTGAGCGCCGACCAGGTGATGGCACAGGGCCGCTTGACGCGGGCGCTTGATTCGGTGCGGCACTCCGTGCGGGGTGTGGGACGCACGGCATTGACCGCGCTGCGTCCGACCGGCCAGATGGATCTGATCCTGTCGCTGCCCGCCTCGCGGAACACCGACGTGATGACCGATGTGTGTACAGCCATCCACACCTCACTCCTGCGGGTCGACGGCGTCGTCCGCGTGACGATCGGCGTCGCACCGGACTCGACGCGGCTCGTCGACGCCGCGCGCGGTCTCGCGGAGTCGGCCCACGTGGCCGAAGCGGCGCTGTCACTACCCAAGAGCGACAAGGCCTTCCACCGGACGACCGACGTCCGGCTACGTGGCCTGATCGCGGTGATCCGCTCCGACGCCCGCGTCCAGGCGTTCGCCGAGACCGAACTGCGCGGCCTACTCGAACACCACGCGCGTCACGACGACAACATGCTCGAGACACTGCGACGCTTCATCGGGTTGGGCGGCAACAAGGCCGAACTCGCCAAGGCGATGAACCTCACCCGACCGACGGTCTACGCCCGTCTCGCACGGATCGAACGCATTCTCGGCGTCGAACTCGACGACGCCGAATCCCGGACGTCACTGCATGCGGCACTGCTCATCCTCGACAGCCGGCCGGAAGCCGAACGCGGCCGCTGACGCATGAGCGCCACTTCGAGAGAGAAGCGCCAGCCGTAACCGGCGCTGCTGCAGTCGAACTGACCCCCGCTCCCTGAGGAGCGTCGAGCCCCGACTGCCGAACCTCAACTCGACCGGCAAACGTCGATCGAAGTCTGCGGGGCGGGTTGACGTCGACCGGTGGTCGGGTAAGCGACGGTGTCTCACCAGGCCTTCGAGGCTCGTCGCTTACGCTCCTCGCACCTCAGGCAGCAGACCTGGGCGCGTTGCGTTCTTTCGGATCAGGGATCGGGGAACTCCCGCGCCTCAGGGGGCGAGGGGCGGGGCGGGAGTCGCGGATGGCTTCACAACTCCCGGATCTGCTGCACCGACACGACGCGGAGCCCGTGCTCGGCGGCGAACTCGAACGCCTCACCGGCGCCGGCCATCTGAGTCTCGTCGCGCACCGACACCAGGTCGGCGAAGGAGACGACACCGGAAAGCCCTGCGCGGCGGGCGAGTTCACCCAGTTCGCGTGCACAGCCGTACGACGCCGCGGCGTCGGCGGCGACGCCGACGACCAGGACGTGGCCGGGCCGGGTGAAGTCCGCGTGGCCGAACCGGTCGTCGGCCAGGGCACGGAGGGTGCAGGCGCGGTCGGCGGCCGAGATGCCGGTTCCGACGCCCGCCACCGCATCCACCGAGACCGCGAAATCGGTTGGTGCACCCGGGGTCACGTCACCGGCGGGCAGCATCGGCGGCAGCCCGAGGACCCGGCATCGATCTGCGGGCAGCGACACCGTCACGAGACCCGAGCCGAACCGGATGACGAAGGCCATCTCCTCGGTGGTCGCGGGTTCGGCGGCGAGTGCCAGTACCACCCGCCCGGATTCGACGTCGGACACGACGACGGGACGTCCGGCACGCACGTCGTCGAACACCTCGTGCGCGATGTGCGACGAATCCTGCGCAGGGGCGGCACGTTCCAGCAACACGGCCATCGTGAATCCTCTCGGAGGAAGAGTGGAGCGGCCGCCGACCGATCGGACCCATCACGATCGATCGGCGGCCGGGTTCTGGTGGGACACCTGCCCTGAGGCAGGACTTGCTCAGACGCGCTCGGCGAGATCGCCTGCGTCGGGATCGACGGAATCCGCTTCGCGGACGCGAGCTTCGGCGACCTCGTCTTCCTCGGCCAGCCGCTCGGCGTGCGGAACGGCGAGCCACAGGGCGAGACCGATGGCGACCACACCGCCGAGGAGCTTGCCGATCAGCATCGCGGCGATCATGTTCGGCTGGAAGTTCGCGGTGAAGGCGATGTAGTCGCCGATCGCGAACGCAGCGCACACCGCGAACGAGATGGTCAGCACCTTGTCACGGGCCGGCATCAGCGGGACGACCCGGAACAGGGCGAGGACGTTGGCCGCGCCGGCGAAGAAGCCGGTCATGCCCGCCTCGGAAACCCCGACGCGCTTGCCCAGGGCGGCCAGCGGCTTGTCCAGCCAGGTCCGGATGGCGTAGACCATCGGGAACGCACCGGCCAGCATGACGCCGATGTAGCCGGCGACCTCCAGTGCCCGGAACTGGTCCTCCTCGTCGGCGATGAAGGGAGCCAGACCCCACGAACCGAACATCCACGAGAACACACCGGTGAAGTACTCGACGACCCCGAGCGCGAGGGCTGCCGTGGTGACCGCACGGATCAGCTGGCCGAAGGCCATGAAGCCCGAGATGGACTGACGGGGGAAGAACTTCAGCAGTACCGCCAGCACGATCATCAGCAGGACCAGCGGGATGAGGTTCAGGATGATGTCGACGACCGGCAGGTCGAACGGCTTGCTGGCGTCCGATTCCGTGGACACGTCTTCGCGGAGCAGGACGCCCGTCTGCGCCAGGATCAGCGTCATGAAGAAGGCGGCGAACGGGATGCCGAGCAGACCCGTCATCACCCCCAGCGCCATGTACTTGTGATCCTTCTTCGGCAGCATCGCCAAGCCGACCGGAACGCTGAAGGCGATCGTCGCTCCCGCGGTCATCGCGACCGCGAAGGCCAGGATCCACGCGTTGTGACTTCCGGCGACCTCGTGCGACAGCTGGTAGGCGCCCTGATCGGCCGGGATGAACGAACTCACCGCAACCGCGGCGTCGGAGTGCATCCACCGGTACACCGGTGCGATCCACTTGTCGATCCCGTCCGCGAGGAACGGGATGATCGACATCATGCCGCCGACCGGGATGAAGATCGGACCGATCGATGCGAGGCCCTCACGGAATTCCTCGCCCAGCGGTGACCCCGGCTTGAAGATGTACGCACCGGCCCCGAGGAGCAGGAACGCCATCATGATGTAGACGATGATCTGGCCGAACAGTTCCATCAGGCCGACCTCCCTTCAAGTGATTTCAGTTGCACGCTCATCTGCCTGGCCCCTTGTCCTCGGCGCCTCAGCGACCCGCGAGCAGACCGCCGTCGATGAGCAATTCGGCACCGCTGATGTACGAGGCATCATCGGAGGCCAGGAACGCCACCGCGGGGGAGATCTCCTCCGGGCCGGCCAGGCGACCCATCGGGATGGTGGCCAGGGTGGCCTCTTCGGCGCCCTCGCCCAGCTGGGCGAACTCGTCACGCAGCATCTGGGTGTCGATGTAACCCGGATGGATGCTGTTCACGCGGATGCCGAACCTGCCGTAGCTGAAGGCGGCCGACTTGGTCATGAGTGTCACCGCACCCTTGGACGCGACGTAGGACAGGTAACCGTCCGCACCGACCAGGCCGAAGATGCTCGAGGTGTTGATCACCGAGGCGTGCTTGCTCTTCTTGAGCAGCGGGATCATCGTGTGGAACGACAGGAAGATGGACTTCTGATTGACGTTGGTCGTCTTCTCCCACGCGGCCTCGGTGGAGAGCTCGGCCGGGTGGATGTCGGCGAGGATGCCGGCGTTGTTGACCAGGATGTCGAGGTGTCCGACGGTGGCCTCCAGCTCGGCCGCCAGCGTCTGCCACTGCTCGATGCGGCTGACGTCGAGCTGATGGAAGACGACCTGCAGGCCCTCGGCTTTCAGGGTGCGCTCGGCCTCCGCGCCGACCTCGGCATTGATGTCGGCGAAGTGGACGATCGCACCCTCCTGCGCGAGGCGGCGGGTGTGCTCGAGTCCCTGACCGCCGGCACCGCCGGTGACCAGGGCGATGCGGCCCTCCAGGCGGTTGGCGACAGGTGCGGTGCTGCTCATGATGAAATACCTTTCAGTGCTCGTGAATCCTATGGGTGCGGTGCGTGCGGCAGCACCGTCTGTGGAGGGGGACTCTCTTGTCCCCCGAAGTAAGGCGTGACCTGTGGGTCGGACCGCTGTGACCCGGGCTATCGATTGACGACGTAGAACTTGCGGACGGTTTCGAGGACCTCCCAGGTCGCGGTCTCATCGGCGTCGATGACGAAGGCGTCACCCGCGGCGATCTCGAAGACCTCCTCGGAGGGATGGACGGTCACCCGTGCGCGACCGGCCACCAGAGCGACCGACTCGGGGCCCGCGACGTTGCGCAGCACACCCGGCGTCATCTGCCAGATGCCGTGCGACTGTCCGCCGTCGGTCCACAGCACGCGCGAGCTGATGATGCCGGTCTCCGGGTCGGTACGCTCCCGATCGACGAGGTCGACCTCGGCGATGCGGAGGTGACGGGAGTCGACGATGGTGCCCAAGGCATGGTCCTTTCGGGATGAGTCGGCCCGCCGGACGCCGTTGTCCGGGGGGCCGAT
>NZ_JANRHB010000043.1:0-38373 GCF_024733855.1 Gordonia sp. GONU | reverse complement strand
GTCACCGCGGGTTGCCGATACAGGTGATCGTCAAAGCCGACCTCAACGATCTGATCCGCGAAGCCGGGTTCGCCACCACCGCCACCGGCACCCTGATCCCCATCCCCGACCTCATCGACATCGCCGCCGACGCCCAACCCTGGCTGGCGGTGTTCAAAGACGCCACCGCGATACCGCTGTACTTCGGGCGCGGTAAACGCCTGGCGACCCGCGAACAACGCCTCGTGTCCTTCGCCCGTCCCGACGGCGAGGTCTGCTCCACACCCGACTGCGACCTTTCGGCCGCGCACGTGGAAATGCATCACGCCCAACTCGATTGGGGCCTGGGCGGACTCACCGACATCACCGACCTCGCACCCGCATGTCCGAAACACAACCGGATGGTCGGCGATCAACCCGGCCAATACACCACCCGCATGGTGCGGGAAGGACCCGACGAAGGTCGCTGCGTCTGGCAACTCAACGCCGAACCCGGCGCACCACCCAACCCCGAACGTGTGAACCGGCGACCCGACATACCCCGCCGATTCCTCGAGCACCTTGAACAGGTGCGCACCGAGATCCACGGACCCGATGAGGCGTCCGGCGATCAGCCGCGCCTCGAGGTCCGCCGGGTCATCGACCACCGGACGACTTCGCCGCCTGCCCGCGAACTATCGATCACCGACCTGTCACCGATCGAAGTGCACCTCGCGGCCATCATCGGACTGACCGTTACGTTCTGACACAGAGACGGCGCCGGCGTCAGGTGGGAAAGGGTGCTCCCACCTCGCCGGAGTCGCGTCGTAGCACGCGCAGCGAGCCTTCGGCCCGGACCTCGGTGAACTGGCCGGTTTCCAGGGCCTGGCAATAGATCTCGTAGGGCGGGCGTCCGCCGTCGGCGGGATCGGGGAAGACGTCGTGGATCAGGAGGGCCCCACCGATACGCACCCACGGCGCCCAGCCGTCGAGGTCGTTCTGGGCGGCCTCCATGCTGTGACCGCCGTCGATGAACACGAAGTCGGCGGGCTTGCCCCAGATCCGGGCGGCGACGGTCGACGGTGCGAGGAGTCCGACGACGGTCTTCTCGAGCCCGGCGTCGAACATGGTGCGGCGGAAGCGCGCCGAGGTGTCGAGCGTTCCGGTGTGCGGGTCCACGAGGGATTCGTCGTGGTACTCCCAACCTGGTTGGTGTTCTTCGGAACCGCGATGATGGTCGACGGTGACGATGACTGCGTCGTTCGCCTCGGCGGCGGAACCGAGGAAGACCGTGGACTTTCCGCAGTAGGTGCCGATCTCGATGCCGACCTTCGTCGAATCCGGTTGTGACAGATATTCTCCGGCGATCTCGAACAGCGTCTGTGCCTCGTCGAGCGGCATGAAGCCCGGCGCCTCGTCGGCGACTCGGCGACGTTCGGGGGACGGTGCGTTCGGCGACGGCGCCGTGGACTGTGACATGGCACAGATCCTATCGGGTGTGTGAGGGGCGCCGCGTAGGGTGAGCGATATGAAAGCTCAGGTACTCAGCGCAGAGACAGGCCCCTCCGGACTCGAGTTGACCGACGTCCCCGACCCCACTCCCGCCGACGGCCAGGTCGTCGTCGACGTCAAGTCGTGCGGTGTGTGTTTCCCGGACCTCCTGATGAGCCAGGGCAAGTACCAGCTCCGCGTGCCCACCCCGTTCACCCCGGGTACCGAGGTCGCGGGGGTCGTGCGGTCGGCGCCCGAGGGATCGTCGGTGAAGGTGGGGGACAAGGTCCTCGTCGCGTCGATCGTCGGCGGTTTCGCCGAGCAGGTCGCGGCCGCGCCGGAACAGCTGCTGCCCCTGCCCGAGGGACTCAGCTTCGAGCAGGGTTCCGCGATGGGCATCAACTACCAGACCGCGCTGTTCGCGCTGAAGACCCGCGCACACACGCAGCCCGGTGAGGTCGTCGGCGTGCTGGGTGCCGCCGGTGGCGTCGGGACCGCGTCGATCATGGTCGCCAAGGCCATGGGTGCGAAGGTCGTCGCCATCGTGCACCGCAAGGGTGCCGAGGAACTGTTGCGCAGTGCGGGCGCCGACGAGATCGTGCAGCTCGAAGAGGGCTGGGGCGACAAGCTCAAGGAGGTCGCACCCAAGGGTGTCGACGTCATGATCGATCCGTCCGGCGGTGAGGTCTTCGACGAGGCGCTGCGCCAGGTCGCCCCCGACGGTCGCTACGTCGTGGTCGGTTTCGCCGCGGGCGGGATCCCGACGGTCAAGCTCAACCGCGTGCTCTTCCGCAACATCGCCGTCGTCGGCGCGGCCTGGGGCGAGTACGTGCGCACCCATCCCGAGCTGAACCTCCCGGCGAAGCTGCACGAGGAGCTCAGTCAGATGATCGCCGACGGGATGACCCCGCAGGTCAACGTCACCTACACCCTCGACCAGCTGCCCGAGGCGTTGACCGATCTCGCCGAAGGGCGGATCCTGGGTAAGGCGGTCGTCAAGATCGGCGACTGAGACCGGTCCGGCCGGCGACGACCGCAGGAGATGCCACCTGCGAAGGGAACCGCCATGTGCCGCAACATCACCGAACTCCGCGGACTGGAACCGCCCGCCACGGCCGACGAGGTCGAGGCGGCGGCGCGACAGTATGTACGGAAGGTGAGTGGCGTCCGGCACCCGTCGCCGGCCAACGTCGAGGCCTTCGAGGCCGCGGTCGTCGCCGTCACCGCGGCGACCCGCACCCTGCTCGACGCCCTCCCCGAGCGTCGCCAGCCGCCCAAGACGGTCCCGCCGCTTCGACGCCCCGAGGTCCAGGCGCGGATCGCCGCGCGGGGCTGAGGTCGGGTCAGCGATAGGTATCGCTGGGCGAAACCTATCGCTGACTGTGTCGGCTCCGAGTCGAAAGCGGTTCCGTACGGCCGCGATCGGCATTGTGGAGTACCTGAGTGCACCCCTGTCTTGACAGGGTTAGGATCGCGAAGACATTTGTGCTGATCGTGGCCACCTCGTGGCCATGCGATTGGGTGGGGGACGAGTGACACCGAAGCCTGTAGAGGTGAACCCGAGCAGTCTCGCGGACGCAGCGAGGCACTTGCATGCGTACGGGACATCGATTCGGGGGATCGAGTCGCCGACGTTCGGAGCTATCCGTAACTCGCTGGCGGGTTTCGAGACCGCATCAGCCACGGATAGCCTCGACGGGTCGGTGAAGCAGGCTCTGACAACAATTGCGGGTCGACACGAGCAGTTCGGTGATGCTCTGAAATCTGCCTCGAGCGCGGTGGTCAATGCCGACTACGTCGCCGCTCGGCTACTGGAGTCACTCGGCAATCTCAACCAGCGTCCTGAGTGATGGCGGCAAAGACTCGAAGTATTGTCCGCGACGCGCACCCCGAGGTTCTCGCTCATGCCGCGTCCGCATTGGTTCCGGTGTCGGCCGCGATCGAGAGGAAAGCCGGGGAACTCCACGCGAAGGTAACAGGCCTCGATTGGAAGGGGGCCGCGCGTGACGGAGCGGTGACCCGCGCGGACTGGGAGAAAACGCAGATGACCCGGGTTGCGGACGCAGTCGAGGAACTCGGCGAAGCGTTCACGTCCGGCAGCAACCGGATGGCCCCGATGGTCGCGAACCTCAACACCTCAGCGTCCAATCTCGAGAACGACCTGTTCTCAGTCGAAGATGATTGGACCGTTCGTGATCTGCGCGACTACGCCTCCGAAGAGAGGCGCAACGAGGGCGACTCCACCGCGCTGTCCGAGATAGCCGAAGCTCGCCGCATCCGGGGTGAGGAAGCGACCAACGAGACCATCCGGCTGCAGAGGCTTGCGCAGGAGCTGCACACGGCTGACGTGGACACGAAGCGCGCGATCAGCGAAGCAGAAGAACTCATCAGGACGCTCACACCCGTCACAGCGGGACTCAGCATCCGCCAGTCCGAGATAGACCTGCAGGCACTCAAGGATGGCAAGCTGTCGCCGGCGGGCCGAGAGCGTCTGAGGCGAGCGACATCCCTGAGTCCCGGCCAGCTTGAAGCGCTCCGCGAAGGGCAAGTCACGGAGATCTCCCAGGGGCAGTACAACTATTTGAGCAATATCATGACCGAGCTCGAGACGGCGAACATGGACGACCTCCTCAGAGTTCACAACGCCGCGCCCGGTCTGCTCGGAGACGCCCTGCGCATCATGTCGACTCCCAATGTGCACACGAAAGCGGGGTCGACCGGCGGCCTCGACCGCCTGCCTGACTCGGTTGTGTCGTTGCTGCGCGAGAATCCGATCGAGTACACGACCGCAGGCACGTCGACTGGATACCCCTTCTCCTTCGCCGGGGTTCCGCGCCTCGATGACTTCAAGGCCCTGAACACAATTCTGAGCGACCGAACCGACCGCGCTCTGCAGTTGGGCACTGATGTCGATCGTGGAGTGCTCAAGCAAGCCTCCGAGATCGTCGGCGCCCTCCCGGACGGCGACAACAACCTCTTCGGTCTCTACGACGAGAATCAGAGCGCAGAGGACGTGCGAAAGCTCGCGAGCTCGATGCTCACCAACTCGAGTCACGATCGGCAGGCGGTGACAGACTTCCTGACCGGGGAACGGATGGATGTCACCGTCGCCGAAGGACACCGATACGATGCCGACGCACACGTATTGAACATACTTACCGAACGGTGGTCGGCGGATGGCGCTGAACTCCGCGGTGATGGCGATTTGTCCGGCGGCAGAGATCTTTTCGATTGGATCGGGGCGGCGGCGCCATCTGAGGGGTACGAAGGGCAGCTCGGGGGTAGGGCAGCCGACGCGCTCGCGCGCATACTGATCGAACACGAGAACGACCTCGATTCGCTGGTCGTCGACCAAGACGCAACAGGCAACAACAGGTACGAAACCGTCGGTGACCGAAATGCCCTGCTGTCGCAGGTACTCGCCAAAAACCTCGCGCCATACTTCGGCAACTTCGCCGGTGCTCCGGATGAGGTCTTGGTCAATCACACTGCGGAGCCGCTCGAAGACACCATCGAGTTCTCGAAACTTATCGGGGTGCTCTCCACGGATCCCGGCGCTGGTCGAGTGGCGTTGAGCGCAGCCGTGCAGTGGGAGAACTTCCTCGCGCACGAGTACGGCAGCGACCCAGAGAACTCGGAGCTCGCCACTGCCGCAGCCAAGATGCACAAATCGATGGACGACGGGTTGACCAATGCGCTCTCGACCCTCGCCGACAATGACCAATGGGAGCGGTTGCGGGAGTACAACGAGAAGTCCTTCTTGATCGACTCGGCCGGAGGGCTCTTGGCGTCTGGCGGGTTGAAAGTTCCTGGGCTTTCGGAGGTCGCCGGAATGGCAGTCCCACTCGTGAAGATGGATGAGGTCGCGTTACCGACTGCCGACCCGGGCGCCGACGAAGCTGCATGGCGGACTGAACTCAAGGACTTGGGGACGAGTCTCGACAAGCTGACAGCCGGACCCGATCGGGTTGTTCAGGTGACGGCAGGGTTTCTCGAGGATCGCCCGGACCTATGGGGAAAGCCTTGGCGCACAGACTCGGGGTCGGTGTACTTCGTGAAATCGGACGGAACTCTGGACATTGCAGTCGTGCAAGAACACAAGGAAGAATTCAGAGCCTTTGCGACGGGAATTGGTGCAGAGCGAATCAGATTTGACTACAACGAACACTACCGCGAGTCGATCGAGGACCCGACTATTGATGATGTCGGTGCAGAGAACAGCAAGGTGGCCGATCGTGCGCCTAATTAGAGTTGGGGTGGCTTTCACTACTTCTGTGGGTGTGCTCGCCGGTTGCGGCCAGGCCATCGATACGTCTCCGCGTGGTGAGGTCGCCGGTTCCTCTGGCGCACATGTTGTGGTCTCGCCGTCGCAGGAGCGTGCTGATAGCGGATTGCAGTGGCGGATGCGCTGGCGTGAGGACGGGGCGGTTGACCTGTCGTCGCCCACCGCTACGTTTATTCGTGCGGCAATGGAAGCTTACTATCTGGTCTTGTTTGACTGGGATCCCGAGGAAGAGTTCCCTGGATTGAAAGAGGCTGCTCCTGTCTGGTGGAACCGAGACATCGCACCGAGTAACTCCCCGTTCAACACGGCTGACGTGGTCCTGAAGATAGCGTCGGTGCAGAAGGTCGGAGCTGATCATGCATCTGCGCTCATTTGTCATTCTGGCAAGACCGCGAGTAGTGAATCCGAGTTTCCTGGATATTTCGATCCAGCGAACCCGCCTGACGTGATCCAGCGGGGCGTCAAAGTCGTTCGATTGGCCTTCGAGCGCACGGGGACTGCGCCTCCCGACGGTCTTGCGGGTGATCGACTGTTCCCCGGTAGCAATGTGTTCGGCGATTGGAGGCTCACCGAGTTCAAGTCGACGTGGGCGCCTAACGTGCCGGGTGAGGCAGCGCCGGACCGGAGCACCTGCGGCGACATGGGGGATCTGACAGCCCCCGGACCGTCGTATCCAGGTTGGCCGGACGCTGGGGTCTGAGACGATAGAACGCGCCAAGGGTGCGCTGATCCGTGCCGACAGACCACTGGGCTCGGAGGGGTAAACGCAGGTCACCGGGGTTAGGCTCACCGGTGAGCAAAAATTTGGGACGTGACCGCAGGGTCGGGCTAGGGTCCGAGTGGTGTCCAACCACCGATCTCCCCGCGCTCATCGAGCCGCTCCGCGCGTGGTTCGTATCCTCGCGCTGGCGCTGACCGCCGCCATCGTCGGCATGCTGACCATCCTCGGCGGACCCGCGCCGCATGCCGAGGCCGCCCCCGACGACAGCTGTAGCCCGGCCGGGCTCGCGTCGGCGTCGGCGGCACCGGTCAACCTGGCCGCCGCGGAACAGGGTGGGGAGGACAAATACACCACCCCGAACACCACGCCGATCGACCAGATCGACATCGGCTCGCTCGAACTGCTTGCGCCGGGCAAGATCTCCGTCGGCACCTTGTCCGACGCCGGGCCCAGCATCTGTGTCAACAGCGCCGGCAACTTCACCGGCTTCGACAACGAACTCCTCAAGGCGATCGCCGCGAAGCTGGGTCTGCAGATCGAGTTCAACGGCACCGAGTTCGCCGGTCTGCTCTCGCAGGTCGCCAACAACCGGTTCGACGTCGGGTCGTCGTCGATCACGACCACCGATGACCGTCGCAAGACCGTCGACTTCACCAACGGCTACGACTTCGGCTACTTCTCGCTCGTCGCCCCCGAGGGCGGTCCCATCAAGGGATTCGGCGACCTGTCGGACTCCACCCGTATCGCCGTCGTCCAGGGCACCGTGCAGGACGACTATGTCGTCAACACGCTCGGCCTCGACCCGGTCAAGTTCCCCGACTACGCAACGGCGTACGCCAATCTCAAGAGCGGTCAGGTCGACGCGTGGGTCGCGCCGTCGCAACAGGCGGAAGGCGCGGTACGCGAGGGCGACGGCACCGCCATCGTCGAGAACACCTTCAGCGTCAACAACTTCGTCGCGTGGGCGGTCGGCAAGAACAAGCCGAAGCTGGTCGAGGCCCTGAACTCCGGGCTCGACGCCATCATCGCCGACGGCACCTACGCCAAGCTCTACGTCGACTGGGTGCCGCGCGAACTCCCCGAAGGCTGGAAGCCGGGCAGCAAAGCCGCACCCGAACCCGAACTTCCCGACATCGCCGCGATCGCCGCCGAGAACGCCGCGAACGCCGGCCCGACCGAAGCCGCCAAGCCCAAGAGCACGCTCGAACAGCTCGGTGACACCTTCTTCAACTGGGAGCTCTACGAGAAGTCGTTTCCCGAACTGATCAAGACCGGCCTGGTCAACACGCTGATCCTGTCCGTGGTCTCCGGTGTGCTGGGCACCATCCTGGGCATGATCCTCGCGGTCTGCGGCATCTCCCGGTCGCGCTGGTTGCGTTGGCCCGCACGTGTCTACACGGACATCTTCCGCGGTCTGCCGGCCGTCGTCGTCATCCTCATCGTCGGCCTGGGCGTGGGCCCGGTGGTCAAGGGCCTCACCGGAAACAACCCGTACTGGCTGGGCGCCGTCGCGTTGGCACTGCTCGCGGCCGCCTACATCGGCGAGATCTTCCGATCCGGTATCCAGAGCGTCGACGACGGTCAGCTCGAGGCGTCGCGTGCGATCGGCTTCAGCTATCGGCAGTCGATGCGGCTGGTGGTGATCCCACAGGGCGTCCGGCGCGTGCTGCCCGCACTGATGAACCAGTTCATCAGCCTCATCAAGGACAGCTCCCTGGTCTACTTCCTCGGACTGCTCGCCAGCCAGCGCGAACTGTTCGCCGTCGGTCGAGACCTCAACGCGCAGACCGGAAACCTGTCACCGCTGGTCGCCGCGGGCATCATGTACCTCATACTGACCATCCCGCTGACGCACCTGGTCAACTACATCGATCGTCGCCTCCGCACCGGTAGGCCCGCCGATGTCCACGATGATCCGTTGCCCGCCACCGCGGTCGAGAAGGGATAGGCCATGCCTGCCACCACCACACGAAAAGCGGTGTCGCTGACCGGCACCGGCCTACACCTGTCCTTCGCCAGACACCATGTGCTGCGCGGGGTCGACATCCAGGTCGACGCGGGTACGACGACCACCGTCATCGGTCCCTCGGGATCGGGCAAGTCGACGCTCCTGCGGGTACTGAACCGCCTGCACGAACCCGACCGGGGGGACATCCTGCTCGACGGCCGGTCGGTGCTCCAGGACAACCCGGACGAACTGCGCCGCCGAATCGGCATGGTGTTCCAGCACTTCAACCTGTTCCCGCACAAGACGGTGGTCGAGAACGTCGCGCTCGGACCGCGGAAACTCAAGGGGCTGAGCAAAGACGAGGCACGCGACGTCGCGCTGAGGCAACTGGAGATCGTCGGCCTGACCGAGAAGGCCGACGTGCGACCCGCACGTCTGTCGGGCGGTCAGCAACAGCGGGTGGCCATCGCGCGTGCACTCGCGATGACACCGGAAGTGATGTTCTTCGACGAGGCGACCTCGGCTCTCGATCCCGAACTCGTCAAGGGCGTGCTCGCACTCATGGCCGACCTCGCGTCCGAGGGCATGACGATGGTCGTCGTCACCCACGAGATGGGCTTCGCACGCAATGTGAGTGACAACGTGCTGTTCATGGATCACGGCCTCGTGGTGGAAACCGGTGAGCCCGGCCAGATCTTCGACGACGCGAAGTCGGAACGACTGCGTACGTTCCTGTCTCAGGTGCTGTAGCAGCTCACATCCACTGCACGAGTTCGTCTGACCGTTCCGGGTGACGGTCCCGGAACCGTTGGACGACCTCGCTGATGTGATCGTGCATCAGCGTCTCCGCCTTACGAGGACGGCCCGCGATGATCGCCTTGGCGATGTCGGCGTGGTCATGGCTCATCGCATCGTCCTCGGCGATGGTGTCGCGGCCGGCCTCGAGGACGTGCTCGACGACGATGTGGTCGATCGCCTGCGTGAGCAGCGTGAGGACGCGATTGCCGCTGAGTTCGGCGATGACGGCGTGAAAGTTGTTGAGATCGCTGAAGATCTCGCTCTCCTCGTGTTCCTCGACGTCGTAGTCGACGAACCGCGCGAAAGCGGCCTCCTTCAGCTTCCGATCCTCGATCCGGGCGACCTTGGCGGACAGTTGCGGTTCCAGGATCTCCCAGGTGTCGAACACCTCGTCGTAGGTCGCGCCGGCGAGATGGAAATACAGCGTGGCGGTGCGCGCGAGGTAGGACGCGTTGAGCGCGCTCACGAACGGACCCCCGCCGGGGCCGCGCTTGAGCGTGATCAGCCCCTGGACCTCGAGGATGCGAAGCGCCTCGCGGAGGGTCTCGCGGCTGACCGAGTAGTTGGCGAGCATGTCGCTCTCGGCCGGGAGACGGTCGCCTCGCCGCAGCCCGAGGCTGACGATGTCGGAGACGATCGACGCGGCGGTGGTCTCCGATGCCTTGGGGGCACGCGTGGTCTCGCCATTCTTCTCCGAAGACGATCGCATCTCTCCGGGGTTGTAGATGATCGGGAGACCCGTGCGGGTCAGTTCGCGTGTCATCGTCGACCTTTTCTCATTCGGTGGCGGCGGTCCGCGAGCCGCTGGCTGGGTTCGCAGTCGGATTGCACACTACTGGTGAACGGTGTCCGACTTCGGAATTTCGTACGTGTGAACGAAACCGGCGCTCGACGCGGCGGGTTCAGTACGGGGACGATCCACCGTCGACGTTGAGGGTGGTTCCGGTGATCGCGCCGCTGTGCTCGCCCAAGAGGCTCACAGCGGCGTGCGCGACCTCGTCCAGGGTCGCATGTCGGCCCGTCCTTGTCAGGTCCTTGTAATTCTGCTGAGGATTCGAGTAGCGCCCCGTGTTGGCCTTTCCTGCCGACGACGACTGCGTCCGAACCCGCGTCGGGATCTCCACGTATCCGGGACACAGCGTGTTGCATGTGATGCCGAGTTCGCCGCAGTCGAATGCGATCGACTTCGCCAGGCCGATGAGTGCGTGCTTGGCCGTCACATAGGGGCCGATACCCGGGAGAGTGGGCAGTTTGCCCTCCACCGACGCCACCATCAGGATGCGTCCCCAACCGCCGTCGACCATCTGCGGCAGCACGGCATGGGTCATGGTCACGGCAGTCATGACGTTCAGCTCGAAGCCACGCCGGAAGGCGCCCGGATCGATCGTGTCGATGCGTCCGTATTCCCCGGTGCCGCCGCCGACATTGTTCACCAGGATCTCGATCGGGCCCAGTACGTCCTTCACGTGCCCGGCGACCCGTTCGGATTCTCCGTCGGCGAGGGCGTCGGACTCCACGAAGACCAGGCGGTCGCCCGCGGCGGCCTCGTCCAGCAGTTCGCGGCCCTTCTCTGCCCGTCGGCCAGTGACGGCGACACGGGACCCGTTGTCCAGCAGGGCGAGGGCGACGGCCTTCCCGATGCCGTCGGTTCCCCCGGTCACGAGGGCGACGCGTCCGTCACGCATGATCTGTTCCCTTTCGGTCGAGGCGATCAGCTCGCAGGCTGTTGCATCGATCTTAAACCTACTGAGGAATTTGTGTCATTATCCAGAATTCCTCCGTAGGAACTCTTGACACTTGGGCTGTGAACCGGGTTGAATCCAGATCACCTAGTGATGTGCACCACTTGTGACCCCCCACATCCGGAACACTGAGGAGTAGCCGTGGAGTATGTAGTCCCGTTCGAGAATCGGGCGCGATGCGAGAACGCCCTGGTCGGCGGCAAGGGTGCGAACCTTGCCGAACTCGTCGCCGCCGGGTTCGACGTGCCGGGCGGATTCGTCGTCTCGACCGAGGCCTACCGCGCGGCCCTCGAATCGGCCGGCGTCACCGATCGCATCGTCTCGCTGGTCGACGGCATCGACTACGACAACATCGCTCAGCTCGATCAGGTGACGACCGAGATCCGGCAGGTCATCGAGGCCGTCGAGATCCCCGCCGCGATGCGCGAGCAG
Source organism: Gordonia sp. GONU (assembly GCF_024733855.1). Classification (NCBI taxonomy): domain Bacteria; kingdom Bacillati; phylum Actinomycetota; class Actinomycetes; order Mycobacteriales; family Gordoniaceae; genus Gordonia; species Gordonia sp. GONU. The sequence goes on along the minus strand of NZ_JANRHB010000043.1, from coordinate 26,998 downwards.
GTGGCCCAGGCGTATTCGGCGCTCGGGGATGACGTCCGTGTCGCCGTCCGTTCATCGGGCACCGCCGAGGACACCGCCGACGCGAGCTTCGCCGGCCTGCACGACACCCTCCTGGAGATCGTCGGTGTCGAGGACGTGCTGGACGCGGTCCGTGACTGCTGGGCCTCGATGTGGACTGCGCGCGCGGTGTCGTACCGCAAGTCCAACGGATTCGACCATGCGACCGCCAGCATCGCGGTCGTGGTCCAGACGATGGTGCCCTCGGAACTGTCCGGCGTCATGTTCACCGCCAACCCGCTCAGCGCGCGCACCGACGAGCTGGTCATCAACGCGAGCTACGGTCTCGGCGAGGCCATCGTGTCCGGCATCGTGACCCCGGACGAGTACGTCGTCTCCGGCGTCGACCTGTCCCTGCGTCGTACGCACATCGGAGACAAGGCGCTGACGATCTCGGTGCGTGCCGCGGGGAGTGGCACCGAGACCAAGGACACGCCGGAGGCCGACCGCAGTCGTCGCGCGCTGTCGGACGAACAGATCGCCGAACTCGCGGCCCTCGGTCGCGAGGTGCAGCGGCACTACGACGGTCTGCCCCAGGACATCGAGTGGGGCTACGCCGGCGGCAAGTTCTATCTGCTCCAGGCCCGTCCGATCACCGGCGTCGACTTCACCTGGGACGAGTGTGTCGACGACTGGCAGCTGGTCCCCGAGGACGACGACGCGCTGTGGACCTTCAAGTACTCCGAGCAGTACTGGACCGGCGGTATCACCCCGCTGTTCTACTCGGTGCGTGCGCGCGAATCGCACGAGGGCATCATGCGCATGACCGAGCTCGCCGGCTTCCGCGACCTCGTCAACAAGCGCACCTACAAGTACAAGTTCGGTACGGCCTACTACAGCGTCGACTGGGATGAGCCCTTCCAGCGGTACGCGCTGCCGCGGTCGGTCCGTGAGGGCGGCAGCTTCAACATCCCCGAGGACATCCGCGTCAAGACGCTCTCCGAGCCGCTCGACGTCAAGCGGTGGTTCCGGATGATCTGCTCGATCAACTCGTCGCCGACCTCGGCCTTCTACAACTGGAAGAAGAACGCGCGCAGGTTCATCTTCACCCCGGAGGAGATCGACAAGGCCAACGGTCTGCCCGACGCCGAACTGCGCAAGCTGTCCGACGACGCCCTGCACCGCTACGAGCGGAACCTGCAGGAGCAGGCGATCCGCTTCATGGACTCGCTGTGGGTCGGTACGCACGTGCAGAATCTGATGGTGTTCGGCGCCTTCGGTCAGATGGTCGCCAAGTACTACAAGGGCACCAACGCGCTGATCGGCCAGGAGCTGATGAGTGGTCTGCCGACCAACCTGCAGAGCCAGGAGACCCACGAGTTCTTCCGGCTGTCCGAGCTGATCCGCAACTCGGCCGAGCTGCGCCGGATCTTCGACGAGAACCCGGGACCCCAGTTCTTCACCGCGCTCGAAGATTCCGCCGAAGGGCGGGAGTTCCTGGAGCAGTACCGCGCGTTCATGGCCGAACACGGTCATCGCGGCCACGCCGACCGCGACATCTGTTTCACACGCCGGGCCGACGACGCGAACATCGACTACGAGGCCTTCCGCATGTACCTCCAGGTCGAGAACCCGACGACGCCCGCCGAGCAGGAACAGCGGGTCATCGCCAAGCGCGAGGCGGCCTTCGGCGAGGTCATGGAGTTCATCGGCCAGTCCCGCTTCGGCAAGATCGCCCAGCAGGTCTTCAAGTTCCTCTACGACGAGGTCATCGACTTCCTGGTGCTCCGCGAGGACTGGCGGCACTACATCGACCGGATCACCTTCGCCAAGCGCAAGGCGTTCCTCGAGGTCGGTCGTCGTGCCGTGGAGCGTGGTCTGCTCGAGACGGTGGAGGATGCGTTCTTCCTCAGCGAGAACGAACTGTTCGCGCTGCTCGCCGGCGGTCAGCCGGAGAGGCTGGTGCGCGCCAAGATCTCCGGTCGTCGCAAGGCGTTCGACAAGATGAACAGCCGCATGTTCACCCCGCCGATGCTGCTGCGCGGCAACGACCCGGTGCCCGAGGAGTCCGACGACGTCGAGGGCGGCAGCCAGTTCACCGGCATCGGCACCTCCGGCGGCGTGATCGAGGGCATCGCCCGCGTCATGCCGAGCATGTCGCAGATCGCCGAACTGCAGCCGGGAGAGATCCTGGTGTGCAACGCCACCGACCCGGGCTGGGCTCCGGTGTTCTCGATCATCGGCGGCCTCATCATCGAGACCGGCGGCATGCTCGCCCACGGTTCGTGCCTGTCCCGCGAGCACGGCATCCCCGCCGTCCAGCTCGTCGGCGGCATGCGCCTGATCCCGAACGGCGCGCGCGTCCGGATCAACGGCACCACCGGCCAGGTCGACATCCTGGCCGACGAGCCGGTCGCCGAGGCCCTCGAGGTCGGCGCCGGCGCCTGAGTCGAATCCGTCCCGCCCGGCCGGCCTCGACAACCGGCCGGGCGGGGCGTCCGGCTCTGCAGACTTCCATCACGAACACGAACAAGGAGACGAGCCCACCATGGGGAACGTTCCGGTACCGACCATCGTCCTCGACGGCGTCGCGAATTTCCGCTCTCTGGGCGGACTTCCGGCCACCGACGGGCGACGGGTCCGCGACGGCGTGCTCTACCGCACCGAATCGCTGGCCGGTCTGACCGACCTCGGGCGGAAGCAGCTCGCCGAGCTCCACATCGGGTCGATCTGCGATCTCCGCAGCCCTGGTGAGGTCGAGCGGGCGCCGATCGTCTGGCCTGAGGGTCAACGGCCGTGGGCGATCCCGGTCGCCACGCTCCCGGATGCACGAGTGGCGGGGGCGGAGCTGATCAGGCGAGTGCTCGCCGACACCACCGGGGAGTACATCCAAGAGGTCCTGCTCGGCAACGCGAAACAGATGCCCGGCGCGTTCGGGGAGAGCATGCGGGGTGTTTTCGACTCGCTCGAGGACCCGCAGCGCCGTCCGCTGCTGGTCTCCTGCGTGGCGGGCAAGGACCGCACGGGCTTCGTCACCGCGGTCATCTTGGCCACGCTCGGCGTGGAATGGGACGCCATCGTCGGCGACTACCTGCTCAGCAAGGAGTTCTTCACCGCCGATCGGCTGTACGACTCGATGGTCGTGTGGCTCGACGAGCTCCCGGACCCGATCATCACTCCGGAGAAGCTCCACGAGAACTCCGCATTGCCCGAGTATCTCGAGGCGTCCTTCGACGCGATCCGCGACGAGTTCGGGGGATTCGACGAGTTCCTCGCCGGCCCGTGTGGCATGGATGCCCGCCGGCGTGACCGTCTGAAGGATCTGTTGCTGGAGTGAAGAATTCCTCCGTGACCTCGACACGGAGGGCGGAAATCGCCGAGCCGTCGTGTTAACCCCGCGACGACGGCTCGGCGATGTCGTCTCGGCTTCGAGGGAATTCCACCGGATGAATTCCGTCGCACCGGTGGCGTCCGACTTGACAGTTTCATCATGAGGAATAGAGTGATTGGTGTCACGACTCGAAAGGAAGGTGAGGGGCGATGACCGACAGTGTTCAGAACGCGAATCGTCTGCCGCGCACGCGTAGTGGTCCGCTCGCAGGCGTTCGCGTCGCCGACTTCTGCTGGATGGGGGTCGGGTCGGTCGCCACCAGGCTCCTCGCGGACTTCGGCGCCGAGGTGATCAAGATCGAGAACCGGAAGCGTCTCGACATGCCCCGCCGGCTGCCGATCTACAAGGACGAGGTCCGCTCCTACGGCGAAGAGGACCCGAATCCGGACCCCGAGAAGGGTGGGCTCTTCAACAACTACGCCCGCAACAAACTCGGTATCACCCTGGACATGTCGCAGCCGCGCGGCCGTGAACTCGCCGACGAACTCATCAAGGCGTCGTCAGTCGTCACCGAGAACTTCGCACCCGGCGTGATGGAGAAGTGGGGGCTGACCTACGACCACCTCCGCTCGCTGCGCGAGGACGTCATCTATGCGCGTATGAGCGGATACGGCCACAGCGGTCCGTACCGGGACTACCGCAGCTACGGGCCGGTGATCCAGGCCGTCAGCGGACTGTCCTTCAACAGCGGCCTACCCGGGCGCGAGCCGTCCGGCTGGGGATTGTCGTACATGGACAACCAGGCGGCCTACTACAACTCGGCCGCGATCCTGATGGCGATCTACCATCGCAACCGCACCGGTCAGGGCACCGAGATCGACGTCTCCGCAACGGAGGTCGGCGTGAACCTCCTCGGCGCGGATCTGCTCGACACCCTGGTCAACGACCGGCCGAGTCGACGGCCCGACTTCCCGCGCGGCAACCGCCTGGAGTTCCCGCAGGCCGCACCGCACGGTGTGTACCCCGCGGCAGGGGACGACCAGTGGGTCGCCATCGCGGTCTTCGACGATGAGGACTGGCGTGCCTTTGTTGCGGCCGTCGGGAACCCGGAGTGGACCGGCGACAGCCGATTTGCCACCCAGGCGTCGCGCTTCACGCACCAGGACGTGCTCGACGAGTATGTGGGGGAGTGGACGAGAACCCGTGACAAGTACGACGTCATGACGCTGTTGCAGTCAGTGGGCGTCGCGTGCGGTGCGGTCCAGAACTCGGGCGAGCTCGATCAGCGCGATCCCCAGATCGCCGAGTACGAAACATTTTTCGAGCTCGACCATCCGGTCATCGGAAACGCCAAGTTCGAGGGTGTACCAGTGGGATTCGAACGCGGTGGGCCCGACAACTGGCGTTCGGCGCCGTTGCTCGGTGAGGACAACGACTACGTTTTCGGAACCATCCTCGGTCTCGACGAGGATGAGCGCGCCGAACTGTCGGCGGCGGGAGTCATCTGACATGTATGCATCACACGCTTCCGGTACCCGTCCTTTCGAGGGGCTGACCGTCGTCGAGCTCATCGACGATCCGGCCGGAGAGTACACCGGCAAGCTGTTCGCCGACCTCGGCGCGGACGTCATCAAGGTCGAGCCGCCCGAGGGTGTTCCCAGTCGGCATCAGGGGCCGTTCATCGGCGCTGAGGAGAATCCGGATCGGAGCCTCGAGTTCTGGTCGTACGGCACCAGCAAGCGCAGCATCGTGGCCGACTCCGGTGACGAGGAAGACGTCGCGGTCGTCCAGGCGCTCTGCGGTCGTGCGGACTTGCTCATCGTCGACCGCGAAGATGTCGTCGAACGCTTCGCTACCTCGTTCGACGCGCTGCGCGAACGTAATCCGGGCCTGATCATCGTGGTCATCTCGCCGTTCGGTCGCCGCGGCCCATGGGCGGGATACCGGACGAGCGACCTCGTCGCGCTGGCCGCGGGTGGACTGCTCAACAGCTGCGGCTACGACGACCACTCGATCCCGCCGATCCGCCCGGGCGGCAACCAGGGGTATCAGCTCGGCGCGATCTTCGCATATATGGCGGCGATGCTCGCACTCATCGAGCGGCAGAACAGCGGGCAGGGACAGGTCCTCGACGTGTCGATCCACGGTGCCAACGCGGTCAGCGGTGAGCTGGCCAACCCGTACTGGTTCTACCCGAAAGCCGTTGTCCAGCGGCAGACCTGCCGGCACGCACAGCCGGTCCCGACGCAGCCGGCGCTGTTCGAATGCGCCGACGGTGCCTACGTCTACCTGGCCCTGATCCTGGCCGACCAGCACATGTGGAAGGCGCTGGTGTCGTGGATGGACGAGGTCGGTGTCGCCGCGGACCTGGTCGACCCCGCCTACGACTCGCTCGAGTACCGCCAGGAGCAATTCGGTCACATCCAGCAGATGATCGAGGTCTTCTTCATGATCCAGGACTCGGCCACGGCTTACGACGAAGGACAACGACGAGGACTGCCCATCGGGCCGCTCAAGTCCTTCGAGGAGCTGCCCGAGGATCCGCAGCTCGCCGCGCGCGGGTTCTTCACCCAGGTGCCCGACGGTGACGGCGGGACCATCACCTATCCCGGTGCGCCGTGGCAGTTCTCGGCCTTCTCGGCGAAACCCGATCGCGCTCCTCGGCTCGGTGAACACACCGATGCGGTCCGGGCCGAGGTCGTCGCCGACGTCGGCGCCCAGGCGGCGAGGGCCTGATGCCCGGGTGGAAGCCCGGTGCCTGCGCGATCGTCGGCATCGGTGCGACGGAGTTCAGTTCGGACTCGGGACGCGGCGTCCTCACCCTCGCCGCCGAGGCCTCGCGTGCGGCGCTCGACGATGCGGGCCTGACCCCCGCCGATGTCGACGGCATCGTGCGATGCGACATGGACGACGTGTCGGCTCCGGCCCTCGCCCACGTGCTGGGAGTCGGGGACATCGACTACTGGGGTGAGAACGGTCCGGGCGGGTCGGGTCCCGCCGCGATGATCGGCCAGGCGGTCGCCGCGATCACCGCAGGTCTCGCGACGACCGTCCTGGTCTACCGGTCGCTGAACGGCCGGTCGGGCAAGCGATTCGGGCTCGGCGCGGGTGAGACGGTGGCCGCCGGCGGCAACAGCACCTTCGAGGAGTACTTCGCGCCCTACGGGATGCAGACGCCGGGCCAGTTCTTCGCCATGATCGCCCGGCGGTATGCGCACGAGCACGGACTCGACGACGAGCGACTGTCCCGAGGTCTGGGCGGCTTCGCAGTCGGATGCCGTACGCACGCCAACGCCAACCCGGCCGCGGTGTTCGCCGGACGTCCGATGACCCTCGATTCGTACCTGGGTTCACGCATGCTCGCAGACCCGTTGCGTCTCTTCGACTTCTGTCTCGAGACCGACGGCGGTTGCGCGGTCGTGGTGACGACGGCCGAACGGGCCAGGGACCTTCGCGGGGTGCCGGCGGCGATCGCCGGTGTCGCGCAGGCCACCGGCAGCCACGTGCAGCCCGGGATGATGTACCCGGTCCTGATGCGCCCCGACATCACCGCGTGGCCGTCACGAGAGTGCGCGGCCAAGCTCTACGCGCGCAGCGGGATCGGACCGGGTGACGTCGACGTCGCACAGATCTACGACTGCTTCACGATCACCGCACTTCTGCAGCTCGAGGACTACGGGCTCGCCGGACCGGGCGAGGCCGTGGACCGTTGCGCGACCGGGGAATTCGGTCCCGGCGGACGATTGCCAGTGAACACGGCCGGCGGAAACCTCTCGGAGGGGTACATCCATGGTCTCAATCACGTACTCGAAGGTGTGCGACAGATCCGCGGCACATCGACCTCCCAGCGCGACGATGCGAGGGTTGCTCTGGTGACCTCGGCGCCGCCGCCCGGCGCGAGTGCACTGATGCTGGTGGCGTCATGACAGATCTGTCGACGCCGCACGCCGCACACCGCGTACGTTCCGGCCTCCCGCCGGTCACCGAAGACCCAGACACCCGTGGATTCTTCGAGGCTGCCGCCGAAGGTCGTCTCGTCGTGGCCGAGTGTGCGGACTGTCGCCGGGTCATCCATCTGCCGACGTCGTTCTGTCCGGACTGTGGGCGTCATTCGGTGTCCTGGCGTGAGGTTGCGCCACGCGGTGTCCTGCATTCCTGGACGGTGGTGGAACACCAAGTGCACCCGGACTTCCCGGTTCCCTACACCTGCATTCTCGTCGATCTCGACGAGGTTCCCGGGGTTCGGTTGCTCGGTCACCTCGACGGGCGCCCGGAGCTGGCCATCGGGATGCCGATGGTCGCCGAGTTCATCTCGGTCGGCGGCGTGACGATCCCGGATTGGGTGCCCGCGCGCGGGTGAGCATGCATGTTCGATGCGCGGATCGACGACATGTCGGTCCGCGCATCGTCGTATCGCGAGTACCTCGGCGGGGCGGAATTTCATCATGATCAATAGTTGACGAAATCTCTCATGAGGAATTAGTGTGGTGCGCAACACACGAGGTGTGCAGCCCGTTGCGGACCGCTGCTCGGCAGCGGCGCAAGGGTAGTCGTCAAAGTGAGTGGAGGGGCGAGATGGCCTCGTCGGCCGAAGAGGAGCAGATCCGACGCCCGGTGTTCGGCGGTGTGCGGGTGCTCGACCTGACCCAGGGGATCGCCGGTGCGATCACCACGATGCTGCTGGCGGACGCCGGTGCGGAGGTCGTACGGGTCGACATCCCGGGGGATCGGTTCGCCGATCTCTCCGGGTACCGGGTGTGGCACCGCGGGAAGAGCCGTCTGGCGCTGGACCCCACCGATCCCGGGGTCCTCGAACAGATCTCCAGGCTGATCGGATCGGTCGACGTCGTCGTCGAGACAGTCTGTGAGGATGGAACTCTCACCGAACTGGCGAAACTTCTCGCCGCGTCAGCCTCCGCGAATCCGTCGCTGATCCGTTGCTCGATCACCGGTTACGGGGATGCGGCCGCTCACGAGGGCCGGACCGCGGTCGATGCGCTGGTTGCCGCCCGGACCGGGCTCTACTGGGAGGCGCGCGGGATTCCCGGCACCACGATCGGGGCACTGTCCGGCTGGGACGATCCGCTGGCCGGCATCGACCTGGGCCCCGGGACCGGGGTCGGTCCGGATCGTCCGGGTCCGATGTTCATGGGCATCCCCTGGGTGAGCAACGCGACCGCCTACCTCGCGACGATCGGCGTCTCCGCCGCACTCCGCTCGCGAAACCTGACCGGCGCCGGACAGCATGTGGAGACCTCCCTGCTCCAGGGTGCGCTGTGTGCCGGCAGTATTGCCTGGCAGCGGGTTTCGCATCCCGACAGCGAGGGATACCTCGGCTGGACCACCGATCCGCGGGCGCCGAAGGGGTTCTACCGGAGTGCCGACGGCCGGTGGATCCAGCAGTGGGTCCAGCTCCCGGCGTTCATGCTGGGCGTCAGCGAGGGCGACGAGATGCGGGTGCCGGAGTCGGGGGTGTCACCCAAGGATGCCGACCTGCGGATCTCCACGGATTACCTCGACATGGTGATGCTGGGCCACTTCCATCCCGAGATGGCCGCGGCTGCGGCCAAGTTCCCGGCGGATCAGTGGGAGGCGGCCGCAAAGCAGGCAGGGGTCCCGTTCGAGATCGTCCGTTCTCCCGAGGAGGCCCTGCTCGACGATGCTCTCGTCGCCGACGGTTGCGTGCGCGAGTTCGACGATCCTGATGTCGGCCCGATCCGGGCCGTCGGAGATGTCATCCACCTGTCCCGGTGTGCGTCGGGAATCGACACCCGGTTGTCCGCGGGTGACCGGACCTCCGCCGACGTTCACGTCGCGCCATCGGCATCGGGAGGCGGCTCCCCGGGCAAGCGTCGGCCCGGCGACGGCCCGCTGGCGGGTGTACGCGTCCTCGACCTCGGTCTCGCGATCGCGGGACCGTTCGGAGCCCAGATGCTCGCATCGCTCGGCGCCGACGTGATCCGTGTGAGTGCCGCCAATGACGCCACCTGGATGCGCACGCAGTACTCCCACATGTCGAACCGCGGGAAGCGCAGCGTCGTCCTCGACCTCAAGTCCCCCGAGGGGAAGGCGATCTTCGATCGGCTCGTCGAGGGTGCCGACGTCGTCCACCACAACATGCGGGAATCCGCCGCCCGGCGACTCGGCGTGGACGAGGAGAACCTGCGCGCCATCAACCCGAAGCTGATCTATTGCCACACCCGCGGCTACGAACGCGGTGCTCGAGACGGCAAGCCCGCCAATGATCAGACGGCTGCCGCACTGGCCGGCACCGAGTGGGTCGACGGTGCGGCCGACAACGGCGGCACCCCGATCTGGCCCTCGGTCTCGTTGGGCGACACCGGTAACGGTCTCCTCTCCGCGATCGGCGTCCTCTGGGCGCTCTACCACCGCGACCTGACCGGCGAAGGTCAGTCCGTCGACACCTCGATCGTCTACGCGCACATGCTCAACGCCTCGATGGCCTGGACGACCCCGGACGGCAGCCGACGCGGGGACCGTCCGGTCATCGACGCCGAGAGCTGGGGGATCTCCGCGCTCGAGCGCATCTATCCGACGGCGGACGGGTATGTCTGCCTGGCGGTCACCACCGAGCAGGGACGCGCGGCGTTGGCCGCGGCCATCCCGGAGATCGGCGACCTGTCCGACGATTCCGCGATCGCCGACCGGCTCGGCACGATTCTGGCCGGGGAGCCATCCGCGATCTGGACGGATCGGTTCGACCGCCACGGCGTGCCCGCCGAGGCACTGCCCGGTGAACCGGCCACCGTCCTGTTCGACGACCCGGACCTCAAGGAGCGCGGGCTCATCGCGTCCTACACAGATCCCGAGCTCGGTTCGGTGGAGATGGCCGGCCGGCTCATCGACATCGACGGCGCCCGGGTGCTGGGCCGGGCACCGCGCCATGGCGAGCACACGCGAGAGGTACTCGCCGAACTGGGGTTCGAGCCCGAGCACATCGAACACCTCGTCGCCGACGGGATCGTCGTGGCCCCGAGTGTGCAGCCGGAGTCGGAGGTGGGTGCCGGTGTCTGACTTCGCCGCGCACCGGGACCGCTGCGCGATCGTCGGCATCGGTGAGACGCCCTACACCCGCGACTCGGGTGCCAGCGAACTCGCTTTGGCGGTTCAGGCCTGTACCCGTGCTCTCGAGGATGCCGGTATGGCCGCCGCCGAGATCGACGGCGTGATCCGAAACGATTTCGACACCGTCACCCACAACGACCTGGCAGATGCGCTGGGCATCGAGAACCTCACGTACTGGGGGATGAACGGCGCGGGTGGTGCGGCCGCGCCCGGACAGATAGCTCAGGCCGTGGCGGCCATCGAAAGTGGCCAGGCAACAGCGGTGCTGGTCTTCCGGTCGCTGAACGGCAGGTCGGGAGCCGATCGTTACGGGCAGACCCGCCGAGAGCTCTCCGGTCCGCCGGAAGTCGGTGGCCACGGGTCGCTCGACGAGTACTTCCTGCCCTACGGCCTCGCGGCCGCCGGCCAGCTGTACGCGATGGTGGCGCAGCGTCACATGATCGAATATGACACCACGAGTGAACAACTCGGGCACATCGCGACCACCGTCCGCGCTCGCGCCAACGCCAATCCGCGCGCGCAGATGCACGGTCGGACAATGACACTCGAGGACCACCAGGCGTCCCGGCCGATCGCCGAACCCCTACGCCTGTTCGACTACTGCCTCGAGACCGACGGCGCCTGCGCGGTGGTGGTCACCTCCGCCGACCGTGCCCGCGACGCCAGGACGACCCCCGTCCTGATCCGGGCGGTCGCGATGGCGACCGGCCCCGGGCCGCGCGGCGGGGTCGTGTTCCCGAGCCTGTTCCGCGACACCTACACCACCTTCCCGTCGCGCCGGGCAGCGGAAACCCTATACGCCCGTGCTGGGTTGGGACCCGGCGACATCGACGTCGCGCAGATCTACGACTGCTTCACCATCACCGTTCTCGCCCAACTCGAGGACTACGGGTTCTGCGCAAAGGGGGAGGGCGGCCCCTTCGCCGCGAGCGGTGCCATCGACCTCGGTGGTCGAATCCCCATCAACACCTCGGGCGGGCACCTCTCCGAGGGCTACATCCACGGCCTCAACCATGTGCTCGAAGGCGTACGTCAGATGCGCGGTGAGTCGACCGGTCAAGTCGTCGGCGCCGAGACGTGCCTGGTGACCGGTGGTTCCCCCGCGCCCACGAGTGCGCTGATCCTGAGGAGGGGCGAATGAATCCGTCGCAGGAAAACCACCAGCCGGGAACCCATCAGCCGATACCGTTCACCGCCGACCGCGACACGGGACCGTTCTGGGAGGGCTGCGCGCAGCAGCGGCTGCTCGTCGCGCTCCGGGAGGACGGCAGCGTGGTCCACCCGCCGGTGGCGACCGGTACCGCGCGTGGCCCGCGCCGCTGGGTGGAGGCGAAAGGCACTGCGACCCTGCATACCTGGACCGTGGTGCGCCACGCCGTCGATCCGGCCTTCCCCGCGCCCTACACTCTCGTGCTCGTCGAACTCACCGATCATCCCGTTCGTCTGATCGGCACGCTCGACGCCGAGGTCGCTCTCGAAGCCGGCATGCCGATGCGCGTGCGATGGGAGGACCGGGGTGGCGTGACCATCCCGCAGTGGGAACCGGATCCCGGCCCATCCACTCCCGACTCATCCGACCCCGACAGGAAGAACGAAGGAACTCGATCATGACTACTCCCCGCACTGCGCTGGTCACCGGCGGTACCGACGGAATCGGACGCGCGATCGCCCTGCGACTGCTCGACGACGGACTGCGGGTGGCGGTCACCGGACGCAACGTCGAGAAGGGCACCGCACTCGCCGACGAGGTGGGCCGCCCCGAAGATTTCGTGTTCATCGAATCCGACGCCCTCGATCCCGCCGATGCGGGCAAGGTCACTGCACGGGTTCACGAGGCACTCGGCCCCATCGGCGTCCTGGTCAACAACGTCGGTGGTGGCTCGAAGAACGAGTTCGGGTACATCCACGAACTCGATCCCGCCGTGTGGGCCGACAGCCTGGAACGCAACGTGCTCACCTCGATCCGGATGACCCACGCGGTGGTACCGGACATGCTGGAAGCCAACTGGGGACGCATCGTGATGGTGGCCTCGCTGGAAGGCAAGATGCCCACGCTGCCGAAGGTCGGACCCTACGTCACCAGCAAGCACGCCCTGCTCGGGCTCGCCAAGTCGATTGCCTTCGACTACGGCGAGAACGGCATCACGTGTAACGCGGTGTGCCCCGGTTACGTTCACATCCCGACCCGCGTGCGCAAGGCGTCGGCGGCGCTCGCCGAAGGCCGGTACGCCGATCCGCAGCAGAACTACCGCGACCTCGCCCGCATCGGTCGACACATCGAGCTGCCCGAGGTCGCCCACGCCGTCGCGATGCTCGTGTCCGAGGATGCGTCGGCGATCACCGGCACGAGCCTCAACGTCGACGGCGGTTCGTCGCCGTACTGATCGGTCCCACACCCTCACCACCCCGCACCGAGCCACACGACAGGAGTGAACAATGCAGTTCCGCAGAGAGTACGACGAGTTCTTCATCGACGGCGATTGGCGCAAAGCCGATGCGCAGGAACAGTTCCGGGTGATCTCACCGGGAACCGGCAAGCAGATCGGTCATGTGCCCGCGGCGTCGATCGCCGACATCGACGCCGCGGTCGAGGCCGCACGCCGTGCGTTCTACGAGACCGACTGGGCGGACCGGCCGGTCGAAGAGCGCGCCCGTCTGTGTGAGGCCCTGGCCTCCGCGCTGTACGAGAATCGGGAACAGATCGCCGAACTGCTGGTCGACGAACTCGGTTGCACGCGGATGCTGGCCGACGTCTACCAAGCGGTGGCACCGACCCTGCACTGGAACTACAACGCCGCGCTCGGACGTCAATACCCGTTCACCGAGGTGCGGACCGCCGACCTCGGACCGCTGGCGGGCGGTTCCGCCGGGGGCATGGTGATGCCGTACGAGACGCAGAGCCTGACGGTCAAGAAGCCCGCGGGTGTGGTCGCGACACTGGTGGCCTTCAACTTCTCGATGCCGGGCACCGCGCAGAAGGTCGCGCCGGCGATCGTCGCGGGCTGCACCGTGGTGATCAAGGTGCCCGAGCCGAATCCCCTCGCCGTCTTCGCGATGGGTGAGCTGATCAAGCAGGTCGGATTCCCGCCCGGCGTGATCAACATCGTGGCCGCGGGAGCCGAGTCGTCGAACCATCTGGTCACCCATCCCGACGTCGACATGGTCAGCTTCACCGGCTCGCTCGCGGTGGGATCGAAGATCGGCGAGGCATGCGGTGCGCTGATCCGTCCCGCCGTCCTCGAACTCGGTGGCAAGGCCGCCGCGATCGTCCTCGACGACGCGGATCTCGACACCGTGATCCCGACGCTCGTCACCGTCGGCTTCGTGCCGAGCAGCGGCCAGAGCTGCACGCTCCAGAGCCGATTCCTGGTCCCGCGGGCCAAGCACGACGAGATCGTCGATCGGCTCGTGGCGGCGCTGGGTGACCTCAAGATCGGCGACCCGCACGATCCCGAGACCGCCATCGGCCCGGTGATCACCGAGAAGCACCGCGACACCATCCTCGGCTTCATCGAGCGTGCCAAGGCCGACGGCGCGAAGGTCGCCTTCGGCGGCGGTGTCCCGGCGGAGCTGACCGAGGGCTGGTACGTGGAGCCGACGCTCCTGACCAACGTCGCGCGGGACTCGGAGATCGCGCAGGAGGAGGTGTTCGGTCCGGTCGTCGTGGTGCTTCCCTACGACACCGAGGAGGAGGCGATCGAGCTCGCGAACGACACCAAGTACGGCCTGTCCAGTTCGGTGTACACCTCCGACGTCGCCTACGGATTCGAGTTCGGTCGCAAGATCCGCACCGGCACCTTCGCGGTCAACACCTATGCGGCGGACTTCAACTCGGCGTTCGGCGGTTTCAAGAAGTCCGGTATCGGACGCGAACACGGTCCGGCCGGACTCGAGGAGTACCTGCGGCCGCAGACGATCGCGATCGACCCGAGCCAGAAACTGCCCGAATCGGTGGTCAAGTCTGCGGACAAGGTCTCCGAAGGGGTCGGTCTCTGATCGTTCCCCCTGGGACGAAAAAGTCCCTCCCGCTCCGATATGTCGGTGCGGGAGGGACTTTCGCGTGACCGAGCTCAGTCGAGCAGGAGATCCTTCAGGCGTTCGTGGCGTGCGGGGGTCAGGCCGCAGACATTCACCAGATAGTCCTCGTACGAACCGAAGTCGCGTTCGATCGCCGCGAAGGAGGCCTCGAGGTACGCGGCCTGGCTGCCGAGATCGACGAGCCGGTCGGCCGAGAGCACCTCGCCCGACGGGTCCTCGACGTACTCCATCATCGACCCGTGGAGACGGTCCTTGTCGATGTTGCGGCCCGAGGCGAGGTAGTCCTCGACGATCGCATCCCACTGCACGTCAAGGGCTTTGAGGATGTTGGCGATCACGAATCCGGTGCGGTCCTTGCCGGCGACGCACTTCACGAGGAGGGGGATCTGCTCGTCGTCGATGATCGAGTCGAAGATGATCTTCATGCTGTTGACGAACGCTCCCGGCATGTCTTTCGCGTTGCCGGTGAGGATCTCGACGAGGGTACCGCCCTCGACGTCCTTCATGATGCGACCGATGAGTTCGGGACCGGCGACCCGGGCGTCGGGGAGCGTCTCCACCGGCACCAGATGCGGTTGCTCGCCCGGCCAGACCAGGGGATGGGCCGCGCGCTCGCCGTCGCTGCGCAGGTCGCAGACGCTCTTGATGCCGAGTGCCTCGAGGGCTTGGCGATCGTCTTCACCCAGGTCGGCGAGGCTTTCGGACCGATACAGGACGTTCTCCCGGACGTGTCTTCCGTCCGTGGTGGGCAGGCCGGCGAGCGACCGGAAGTTCGGGCGATTGGGCAAGGTGGTTGCGGGCATGGGTTCCGCCGTTTCTGGGTGTCTTCTGGCCACGGCGCGGGACGCACGCGGCAGTTGTTGGCATATTTCCTACCGAGGAATAGGCTAGCACTTCCTCGTGTCCGGGAGGCTGGATTCCCCGAAGGGCTGCGTATCGCTCCCGTGTGTGCCGCGAAAAGCACTGATGATGAACGTGTTTCGAAACAGCATGAGCAATTTCGTGTCAGACCGAAATTCCTCCGGAGGAACCTTGACACTCGGCTTTCGCTTCTGCATGATGTGTCCTATGACGCGAGTCACACGGGGGATTGACCATGGAATGGAGCACTAGTGAGTACTGTCATCCGATTCAACGATCCGACGGGTACGGATGTGGGTCTCGTCGGCGGTAAGGGGGTGAACCTCGGTGAACTCGCGAACGCCGGATTCTCGGTGCCCCGCGGATTCACCGTCAGCACCGAGGCCTACGCGACCGTGATGGCCGCGAGCGGCGCGAACGACAAGGTGTTCGCACTGCTCGAGGGCTTGGACTACCAGGACCTCGACAAGGTCGATCGCACCGCCGCAGAGATCCGCGGGGTCATCGTGGACATCGAGGTCCCGGGAGCTCTCGCCAAGGAGATCGCCGACGCCTACGCCGAGCTGGGCGACGACGCCTACGTCGCCGTGCGGTCGTCGGGTACCGCCGAGGACACCGTCGATTCCAGCTTCGCGGGTATGCACGACACCTACCTCGACATCCGTGGTGTCGACCAGGTCCTGGACGCGGTCCGGCGTTGCTGGGCATCCATGTGGACCGCCCGTGCGGTGTCCTACCGCCAGGAACGCGGATTCGACCACCGCACCGCTCGTCTGGCCGTCGTGGTGCAGACCATGGTCCAGGCGGACGTGAGCGGCGTGATGTTCACCGCCAACCCGCTGAACAACCGCACCGACGAACTGGTGATCAACGCCGCATACGGTCTGGGCGAGGCCATCGTCTCCGGAATCATCAATCCCGACGAGTTCACCGTCGACCTGGCAACGGTCAAGGTCAAGCAGGCGAACCTCGGTGACAAGAAGCTCAAGATCGTGCGTGCTCCCGATCAGGCCAGCGGCACAGTGGAACTCGAGGTCGCCGGCGAGGATGCGAAGCGGCTGAGCCTGTCCGACGCCCAGGTGGGTGAGCTCGCCGCCCTCGGCCGCAAGGTCATGGCGCACTACGGCGGCCTGCCTCAGGACATCGAATGGGCATACGTCGACGGTGAGTTCCATCTCCTGCAGGCGCGGCCCATCACCGCGGGCAAGTTCACCTGGCCCGAGGGATTCGACGACTGGCAGAACGGCCCGGAGGAGGAGGACACCCTCTGGACCTTCAAGTATGCCGAGCAGTACTGGACCGGCGGTATCACCCCGCTCTTCTACTCGGTGCGTGCCCGCGAGACCCAGGTCGGCTACGACAACATGAACACCCGGGCCGGCTTCCAGGACCTGCTGGGCCAGCGTCTCTACAAGTACAAGTTCGGCACGGTCTACTGGAACGTCGACCTCGACGAGAAGCGTCTGCGCTACGTGCTGCCGAAGTTCGCGCGTCCGGCGGGCGCCAACGTGGTCCCGACCGACATGCAGCAAGCCTTCTTCAGCGAGCCGCTGGACGTCGTGCGCTGGCTGAAGGCGATGATCAGTTTCAGTGTCTCGCCGGTCTATTCGCTGTCGCGCTGGAAGAAGGTCATCCGTGAGGACTACCTCTTCAACGAGGCAGCCGTCGCGAAGGCCAACGGCCTGCCCGAGGAGGAGCTGAAACTGCTCTCCGACGACGAGCTGAACAAGTACCAGCGCAGTCTGCAGCAGTACGCGATCGACTTCATGGACCCGCTGTGGTTCGGTGCCTACACCGCGATGTCGATGTTCTTCGCGCTGCAGGGCGCGCTGGTCGCCAAGTTCTACACGGGCACCAACGCGCTGCTGGGTCAGGAACTGATCAGCGGTCTGCCCACGACCCTGCAGAACGTCGAGAACCGCGCGTTCTTCGAGCTGACCAACACGATCCGCAACTCGAAGACGCTCAGTGAGACCTTCGCGAAGAACGAGGGCGCAGCATTCTTCGCCGCGCTCGAGAGCAGCGACGAGGGCCGGGAGTTCCTCGAGCAGTACAACGAGTTCATCGTCGAGCACGGTCACCGCGGCCACCCCGACCGCGACCTGATCTTCAAGCGCCGGGCCGATGACCCCGCCGTCGACTACGAGGCCTTCAAGGTCCAGCTCGCCTCTCCTGCGGCCACTCCGCCGGAGGAGCTGGAGACCCGGGTGCGCGACAAGCGCCTCGCCGCGGAGGCCGAGGTCGTGGAGAACCTCGGACAGGGTTCGATGGGCATGCTCAAGCAGCAGCTGTTCAGCCTGCTCCAGGGCCAGATCATCGACTTCCTGGTGCTCCGCGACGACTGGCGCCACTTCATCGACCGGATCAGCTATGCCAAGCGCAAGGCCTTCCTCGAGGTCGCCCGTCGCTGTGTCGAACGCGGTTACCTGAACGAGCAGGACGACGCCTTCTTCCTCGGCGAGACCGAGCTCTTCGAGGTTCTGCGCGGTGGCGGGCAGCGCCCGCTCGTCGAGGCCAAGATCGCCGCTCGCCGTGAGGACTTCGATGTCTTCGAGTCCCGCAACTTCACCCCGCCGACGTTCATGCGCGGTGAGACCCCGGTCGACGACGCACTGCCCTCGGCGGCGCCGGGTTCGGGTGCACTCGTCGGTGTCGGCACGTCGGCCGGACAGGTCGAGGGCCGGGTACGCGTCCTGCGCAGCATGTCCGACATCGGCTCCCTGGAGAAGGGTGACGTGCTCATCTGCAACGCCACCGACCCCGGTTGGTCGCCGGTGTTCGGCGTGATCAGCGGTCTGATCATCGAGACGGGCGGAATGCTCGCTCACGGTGCGTGCCTGTCCCGTGAACACGGCATTCCGGCGGTCCAGATCGTCGGCGCGACCCAGATCATCCCGGATGGAGTCCACGTGCGGATCAACGGCACCACCGGTGTCGTCGAGGTGCTGGACATGGCTCAGATCGGAGCGACGTCGTGAAACTGGCTCCCATGGAACCCGTGCACGACGGGTCGCACACCCCCGACACCGACGACGAGCGGTGGCAGGAGAGCTGGGTGCTCTACTGGTACGACCCGTCGACCACGACCGGCGGCTCACACCACTTCGGTCTCCAGCCGCTGCGCGGCCGGGCCGACGTGTGGGACTGGATCACCGTCGACGGTCGGCCGGCCGGGCATTTCAACGAGCTGACCCTGCCGATGCCGTCGGGCGACATCTCCGATCTCGAACTGGGCAACATGAAGATCGAGACCCTGGTTCCCCTGCAGAAGTACCGCTTCCGCAGTGAATATCCCAGCACCGGAACAAGTGTCGACGTCGTCTACGAGGCGTTCACCCCGGCCATCGCCATCGACCTCAACGGTGACGATGGCGCGTCGGTGGCCGCTCACCACTACGACAGCTTCGGGCGCGCCACCGGCACGGTGACCCGCGACGGTCAGACCACGGAGATCTCGGGCTGGGCGTTCCAGGACCACTCCTGGGGCGTCCGGGACTGGACGACAGTCGGTGCGCATCGATGGCTGCAGGCGCAGTTCTCGGAGAACTTCTACTGCGCGGCAGGCACATTCGCGACGGACGCCGGCGTGCGGTCCTTCGGGTATGTCTTCGACGACGGTGAGTTCAAGGAGGTGACCCGGGTGTCCTTCGGTGGCCGGGTCGGCGACGACGGCTTCAGCGTCGAGGGTTGTGACGCGAAGATCTGGACGGCTGCGGGCGACGCATACCGGATCACCGGCGACTGCGTGAGTTCGCGGCTGAGCGATCACCACAACGGGTGGTTCACCAGCAACGGGTTCGCCGAGTTCGAATGTGGCGGGCGACTGGGCACCGGCGTGCTGGAGATCGCCGAGCTCAAGACCCTGCCGCCGAGTCTGCAGAAGATGCTGGAGAACGCAAACGGCTGACATCCATCCGGATGCGGTCGAGAGCGGCCGACGGGCCCGCGGATGCACATGCGCATCCGCGGGCCTGGTGGCGTTTCTACGAGAAGGAGAACCGATGACCACGACACGATTCGAGGGCCTCGCGGAGGCGCTGTTCGGAGCGATCGAACGAGCGGACGCAGAGTCTTTCCTCGCGTGTTTCGCCCCCGACGGGGTGATCATCCAGAACGGTGGGGAACCGCGTGCCGCGCAGGCGGTCGCCGCGCACATCGGCAACACCGGGCCCGGCGCCACCCGGCACACCTACCTCGGCATCCGCCGGCAGGTGTTCGACGGCGGCTTCGTCGAGGAGCACACCGTCCGATCGGTCGCCGGCAACGGTGATGTCCTCGTCCGGCACACCTGCGTCGTCTGCGATGTCGACTCGGACGGCCGGATCACCGAGATGCGCGAGTACCTCAACCGCTCGAATTGATGATGAGGAATGTGTGCCCAACCTCTTGACAAACTCCTCATGAGGAATAGGGTGATTGGTGTCATAAGTAGCGGGTCGGCGCGACGCGACCACGGTGGTGAAGGAGAGCGATGACCGTCCAGGAGATTGCCGGCGTCGAGGTGGTCGACGAGTCGCTGTTCGCCGTGGACGACGAGGGTCGCGTATGTCTGGTCGGTGCCCGATGCGGCCACTGCGAGACCGTGACCTTTCCGTCCCAGGCGGGGTGCCCTCGCTGCAGCGCCGCCGGGATGGAACCGGTGAGACTACCTCGTACCGGCACACTGTGGGCGTTCACCGTGCAGGGCTTCGAGCCCAAGCCGCCGTACCGGGGACTCGGGAAGTTCGAGCCGTACGGACTCGGATACGTCGACCTCGGGTCGGTGCGGGTCGAGTCGCGTCTGACGGTGAACGACCCGTCCGCGCTGCACAACGGCGACACCATGAGCCTTCGGCTCGTTCCCGCGTACCGCGACGACGACGGCCGCGTCGTCCACACCTACGCCTTCGGGCCCGAGCACTGAGGGGAACGCGCATGAGCACCCAGAACAGCGGAGAACAGCAGCCCCCCGACCAGCAGACGGCCGGCGACGGCGTCGCGATCGTCGGAATCGGTATCCACCCGTTCGGACGGACCCCCGGCCGGAGTGGACGCGAGCAAGGCGCCGTCGCGGTCCGGAACGCGCTGGCCGATGCCGGAGCGGACTGGTCGGACATGCAGTTCGCCTTCGGCGGAAGCCATTCCGCAGGTGACGCCGACACGCTCGTCGCCGACCTCGGACTCACCGGCCTGCCGTTCATCAACGTCTACAACGGTTGCGCCACCGGCGGTTCGGCCCTCATCAGCGCGCGCAACGCGATCGCGTCGGGGGCTCACGACCTGGGAATCGTCGTCGGATTCGACAAACACCCACGGGGGGCGTTCAACGAGGACCCGGCCACCCTCGGACTGGGCGAGTGGTACGGGTCCACCGGGATGATGGTGACCACGCAGTTCTTCGCCATGAAGATCCAGCGGTACATGAACGACCACGGGATCAGCGAGAAGTCGCTCGCCCTGGTCGCGGAGAAGGCCTTCTCGCTCGGTGCGCTCAACGAGAACGCTTGGCGCCGAAAGCCGCTGACGGTCGAGGAGATCGCCGCCTCCACGATGATCAACTACCCGCTCACCCAGTACATGTTCTGCTCGCCGGGCGAGGGCGCGGTCGCGCTCGTCCTGGCGCGGGCGGATCGTGCACACCGCTACACCTCGAACCCGATCCACCTGAAGTCGGTCGAGTTCCGGTCCCGGCGATTCGGTTCCTTCGAGGTGTACAGCCCGTGGGCGAGTCCGGAGATGGCCGACGGACCGACCGTCACCGCTTCCCGAGCGGCCTTCGAGGGCGCCGGGATCGAGCCGTCCGACATCGACGTCGCACAGCTGCAGGACACCGAATCGGGCGCCGAGATCATGCACATGGCCGAGACCGGACTGTGCGCCCACGGTGAGCAGGAGAAGCTGCTCGCCGACGGTGAGACCCGGATCGGCGGACGCATGCCGATCAACACCGACGGTGGCGTACTCGCCAACGGGGAGCCGATCGGTGCGACCGGCCTCCGCCAGATCTACGAGACCGCACTGCAATTGCGCGGGCACGCCGGGGATCGCCAGGTGCCGGGCGACCCCAGGACCGGGTTCACCCACGTCTACGGTGCGCCGGGGATCAGCGCGTGCGCTGTGCTGACCCGCTGACGCCTTTCTTTCTTTTCACCAACCGGATGCGCGCCATCCGGATGTACTCGAGTGAGGACACACAATGAGCTGGGGATTCGAAACCGACCCGGAATACCAGAAGGATCTGGACTGGGTCGACGAGTTCGTACGAACCGAGATCGAGCCGGTCGACCGCGTGATCGACCACGCGTGGGACGTTCGCGATGCTCGTCGCAACGCTCTCATCAAGCCGCTCCAGCAGCGCGTCCGCGAGCGCAAGCTGTGGGCTTGCCATCTCGGTCCCGAGCTCGGCGGACCGGGCTACGGCCAGCTGAAGCTCGCACTCCTGAACGAGATGCTCGGCCGCACCCATTCGGGTCCGGTTGTCTTCGGTTGCCAGGCACCGGATTCCGGGAACGCCGAGATCCTCGCCCACTACGGGACGCCCGAACTCAAGGAACGCTACCTCGAGCCGCTCATCGAGAACGAGATCGTCTCGGCCTACTCGATGACCGAACCGCAGGGAGGTTCTGATCCGACGGCCTTCGTCACCCGCGCGGAGCTCGACGGCGACCACTGGGTCATCAACGGCGAGAAGTGGTTCTCCTCCCACGCCTCGTTCGCCTCGTTCCTCATCGTCATGGCGGTGACCGACCCCGACGCGGACCGGCACCACCGAGCCTCGATGTTCGTGGTCCCCGCTGACACCCCGGGCATCGAGATCGTCCGCAACGTCGGCGTCTCCGGCCACGAGGCCATCGGCGACACCCATGCCTACATCCGCTACCACGACGTACGCATCCCCGCCGACCATCTCCTCGGCGAGCGCGGACAGGGATTCGCCGTCGCACAGACACGTCTGGGTGGGGGCCGCATCCACCACGCAATGCGTACCGTCGGGCTGGTTCGCGAGTCACTCGACATGATGGTCGAGCGCGCGCTCAGCCGCCGAAGCGGAACGGGAACCCTCGCTGACCGTCAGATGGTCCAGGAGATGCTGGCCGACTCGTGGATCCAGTTGGAACAGTTCCGGCTCCTGGTCCTGCAGACCGCGTGGAAGATCGACCGCTACCAGGACTATCGCAAGGTCATCGCGGACATCTCGGCGGTGAAGGCGGCGATGCCGAAGGTTCTTCTCGACGTTGCGGGCCGGGCCGTTCAGCTGCACGGCTCCCTCGGAATCTCCACCGAACTGCCCTTCGGCTCGTGGGTGATGGAGTCGTTCCACATGGGCCTGGCCGACGGTGCCACCGAACTGCACAAGATCCAGCTCGCCAAGCAGATGCTCAAGAAGGCGACACCGGCGCCCGGACTCTTCCCGACCCGGCACATCCCGGCGTTGCGAGCCGACGCCGAGGCCAAGTTCGCCGGTCTGCTCGGGGAGGAGTGATCGTGGCCGATCAGACCGAAGCGGGTATCACCATGCCCGACACCGACGTCGAGGTCGCGCAGGTCCGCGACGGCGAGAACCTCGACTGGCCGAAGCTCAACGCGTATCTCACCGAACACATCGACGAGGTCGACGGCGAGCCGATCGTCGAACAGTTCCCCAACGGGTCGGCCAACCTGACCTACCGGCTGACCTACCCGGGCATCACCCTGGTGGTGCGTCGCCCGCCCTTCGGGACGGTCGCGCCCGGTGCGCACGACATGCGGCGGGAGTACAAGGTCCTCTCACACCTCCACGCCCATTACCCGCGTGCACCGCGCGCCCTGCTGTTCAGCGATGACGTCGAGATCGTCGGCGCGCCGTTCCTGGTCAGCGAGTACCGGTCGGGTGTCGTGGTGTGGAACAGCCTGCCCGACGAGATGACCGATGCCGATGCCGGACGCCGAGTGGGCCTGGCGGTGGTCGATGCGCTCGCCGATCTGCACTCGGTCGACTACGAGGCCGCCGGCCTCGCCGACCTGGGCAAGCCCGAGGGGTACCTCGCCCGTCAGGTCCGCGGCTGGACCAAACGCTGGGACGCGGTCGCCGCCGACGACGCCGCGATCATCGGTCAGGTCGGTGAGATCCTGGCCGAGACACTGCCGGCCGAAGGCGTCGGGACCATCGTCCACAACGACTTCAAGGTGGACAACTGCCAGTTCGCGCGCACCGACCCGGACCGGGTGATCTCGGTGTTCGACTGGGACATGGCCACTCTCGGTGATCCGCTGACGGATCTCGGCACGCTGCTGAACTACTGGCCGGACCCGGCGAACACGACCGCGATGGCCATCCCCGGTCTCGATCGGCTCGGGCTGCCCACCAAGGCCGAGGTCGTGGAACGTTACGCCGCAACCCGCGGAGTCGACCTGTCCGTGGACGACCTCCGCTGGTACGAGGCCTTCGGTTGCTGGAAGACCTCGATCATCCTGCAACAGCTCTACGCCAGATTCCTGCGCGGTGAATCCACCGATCCGCGGATGGGGGAGCGCGGACGCGATGTCGTCCCGCTCGGGTATCGCGCCCGAGATCTCCTCGCCGGCTGACTCTTTCATACTCACGAACCCAAGTTGGAGGTTTGAAGACGTGTACAAACCAGGCATCAGACTGAAGAGCGCTGCGTGCAGCACCGAGATCGTCGTCGTGCGTCCGCCGAAGTCGGGTGAGATCTCCTGTGGTGGAGCCGCCATGGCCGCGGCCACCGAGACCGTCGAATCCGCCCCGATCGCGGACGGCTGGAACGCCGGATCGGTACTCGGCAAGCGCTACGAGGACGCCGACAGCGGACTTCAGGTCCTCGTCGTGAAGCCCGGCGAAGGTACCCTCGGCATCGACGGTCGTGCGCTGACCCTCGTCGAGGCCAAGGCCCTCCCCGCATCGGACTGACCCATGGACATCACTCTGCTCCTGGAGATGGCCGCCGACGCGCATCCGGACCGGGTCGCCCTCGGCAGCCGTTCGGGCGGGATCACCTACCGGCAGTTCGCCGACACCGCGCGAAAGGTGGGCGGCGAGACCGCCGACCTCGACGTGACGGCACTCGGGCTGCTCGACCTCAACGGTCCGGTGTTCCCGACCCTGCTCTTCGCCGCGGCCTACTCCGGTAAACCGCTGTGCCCGTTGAACTACCGCCTCGCCGACGACGCCCTGAACCAGGCCGTCGAACGTCTGGCACCGGCCGTGCTCTTCGCCGGTGAGTCGATGCGGTCGAGGGTGCGGGAGTGTGACGGCGTCACGGTGCGTGCCTCCGAGCCGGTCACCGCGGGAGACGAATCGAACTCTGCGCCTGATGATCTCGTCCACATCCCCGACGGCGAACGTCCCGCGGTGCTGTTGTTCACCAGCGGCACGACCGGGACCCCGAAGATCGCGGTGCTGCGCCAGCGGCACCTGTGGTCCTACATCGTCTCCTCGGTCGAATTCGGCAGTGCCGGTGAGGACGAAGCGATCCTGGTGTCGGTCCCGAACTACCACATCGCGGGCATCGCGTCGGTGCTGAGTTCGGTTTATGCCGGCCGTCGGATGGTCTACCTGAGTGCCTTCGATCCCGAACTGTGGGTCGACACCGCTCTCGCCGAGGGGATCACCCACGCGATGGTGGTGCCGACAATGCTCGGCCGGATCCTCGACGTCCTCGAGGCCAGGGGCCAGACCCTGCCCGCGCTGCGGCATCTCTCGTACGGCGGCGGGCGGATGCCGGTCGACGTGGTGGAGCGGGCCATGCGGCTGCTTCCCGCCGTCGGCATGGTCAACGCCTACGGGCTCACCGAGACCAGCTCGACGGTTGCGGTGCTGGGTCCCGAGGATCACCGCGTCGCGGCCGCATCCACCGACCCGCAGATCCGTGCCCGCCTGGGCTCGGTCGGTCGCGCACTGCCCGGCATCGAGATCGAGATCCGCGACGACGCGGGCGCAGCGGTGCCGGCCGGACAGATAGGCGAGGTCCATGTGCGCGGTGAGCAGGTCGCCGGCGAGTACGTCTCGCACAGCGCGGTCGCTGCGGACGGGTGGTACCCGACCCGCGATCACGGCTACCTCGACCCCGACGGATTCCTCTTCCTCCAGGGCCGCGCCGACGACGTCATCGTCCGCGGCGGGGAGAACATCGCCCCGACCGAGATCGAGGACGTCATCGTCACGCATGACGCCGTCGACTCCGTGGCGGTCGTGGGGGTGCCCGACCAGGAGTGGGGCGAACGTGTCGAGGCCGTCGTCGTCCTGCAGTCCGATGCGGGAGGCCAGGACCTGATCGCGGCACAGATCCAGGACATGGTCCGTTCTGCCCTGCGCTCGACCCGGGTTCCCGCGACCGTGCACTTCTGGGATGAGTTGCCGTTCAACGAGACCGGAAAGCTGCTGCGACGGATCGTCCGTGACCGGCTGTCGACCACCGTCGGCGCCGGCTCCGCGGCAGGAGATGTCCGATGATCCGTACGCTCACCGACGAGGATCGGATGATCGCCGAGGTCGCCGGGGACCTCTTCGAGGGACACCCGCACATCCCGGAGGACGACGAGCCCCGCGCCCGCTACGACGCCGCGACGTGGCGGCCGGCCGCCGAGATCGGACTCGCCTCGCTGGGCATGCCCGCCGAGGTCGACGGCATCGAGGGTTTCGCGGCCCTCGGTGAGGTCCTGATCGCCGCCGGCCGCGCGCTGAGTCCGCTGCCGATTCTCGGTTCGGTCGTCACCGTCCAACAACTGATCGCGCTCGCCGTCCGCGGCGAGCAGCGCGTGGGGCTGCTCACCGACCTCGTGTCGGGCGCTTCGATCGGGGCCTTCGTCGCCGGTCATCGAGGCGACGCGGTCCGTGTCGAGGGCCCTGCGGACCAGCCGATCCTGCGCGGTAGCGTAGATGCCGTGCTCGATGCTGTCTCGGCGGATCTGGTCCTCGTGACCGCCGCCGGGCCCGCCGGGGTGGGGTTGTATCGCGTCGATCCGACGGACGCGGGCTTCACCGCCACGCGGACCCGATCCGTGGACCTCACGCGGGAGTACACGCACGTCGACCTGGACAACTGTCCCGCTCGACCGGTGTCGACCGAGGACCTGGACGCCGCACTGCGCCGCGTCGAGGACCTCGCCACCGTCGCCCGCGCATGTGAACAGCTGGGGGCGGCGCGTCGTTGTCTCGAGATGACGACGCAGTACGTCGCGGAACGCATCCAGTTCGGTCGGACCCTCGGTTCGTTCCAGGCCGTCAAACACCAGTGCGCCGACCTGGCGGTGGCCATCGACGACGCCGAGTCCGCGGTCTCGCATGCGGTCTGGGCCGCCGACTCCTCACCCGAAGGGCTGCCGCTCGCGGCCGCGATGGCCGGCGCGGTGTGTTCACGTGTCGCGTACCGCGCCGCCGACACCGCGGTTCACCTGCACGGCGGCATCGGTTTCACCTGGGAGCACCCCGCCCACCTCTATTTCCGGCGCGCGGTCACCGACACCGCCGTGTACGGCGACGAAGCCCACTTCCAGGAGCGTTTCCTCGACGCGTCCGGAATCCGAGTGCAAGGAGTCACCCCATGACAACAGATCAGCTCCTCGGCGCGGCCGGTCGCGCCTACATCGAACGGACGGGTCTCTTCGGCCACGTCGTCGACGGAAAGGTGGTGCCGTCGGCCGACGGCACCACGATGCCGGTCATCGACCCGGCCACCGGCGCGCAGATCGCCACCGCCGCCAAGGGAT
>NZ_JANRHB010000042.1:0-39268 GCF_024733855.1 Gordonia sp. GONU | reverse complement strand
GTGCCCGGACCCGCGGTGGCGGGTCCGGGCACCTCTGTCTGCGGGGAGATGACGACGACGTGTGCGATGTCGTCGGTCAGTGTGCTCGTTGGTCGGCGGTCGTCAGGATCAGGTATTGGGCCGAGGCTTGTTGGTGAGCATCGGTTTTGGTGTTGCCGATGACCTGGGCGCCGTATCGCCCGACAGTCAGTGCGCAGCTGTGTGCTTGGCTTGTTGGGTGCTTTTGGCAGGTGGCGGTGGGCAAGCCTGGTGGGTTGTCGGCGCCGGTCCAGCCTCGGGTGCGGTTGGACCCGAGGAAGCTGTCGAGATAGGTGCGCGCGCCCTCGGCGGTGTCCGCGCGGAAGACCGCCGAGTTCTCCACTGCGTTGGCATCCGAGCCGATCTTGGTCAGCACCTCGAAGTCGGTGACGGGGTCGGTGCTGGTGTGGGCGATGCCGCGTGGCCCGTACACCGCTCCGCGGTCAGGGGAGTCGGGGTTCGCCCGCAGGTAGGCCGCGGTGAACGGCAGCGCGTAGATGAGGATGGCGTCGGGGTCGATCAGCGGAGTTTCACCGTCGGGGGTGGGCGTGAACTCGTCGATGTAAATCTTCTGCTGAGTGATCGCGTTGGCCATACGCACCAACGACTCTCCGCTGCGGAACTGCGTCGTGGGGCCGTAGTACCGATCGAAGAACACATACGAGTCGTGAGCGGTGACAGCCAGGATCGCTGTGGACGCACCGAAATCTTGGATGACAGTTCGGGTGCCCGGCGCCCCGTCGAGCGGCACGATGGGCTTGTTGTCGATTTCGGCGACCGCGGCACTCATTTGCTCAGCGGCGGCGGAGGCGTCGGCAGGGTTGCGATATTTCAGGACCGCATGCCGCAGCAGGTGACGAGCAGCCCCGACGTTGGCATCCCCGTTGTCGGCGGTGGTGACAAATCCGGTGATGAACTCCGCGTTGGCCGGAACGTCGGCCGCGCCCGGGACGACCGCGCGCCCGATCCCGGCAGCGTCGTCGAACTCGCCGACAGGCCATTGCCCATGTGTGAGATCGGGATTGACCTCGAACGGCGCCAGCACGAACTGCGCCATCCGGGTCGCCTCGACCCGCTCGGGGTCGGTGACCGCGCGCCCGAACGGGGCTCGCGCCCGGGTGGGGTAGTCACCGGTGTCGAGGGCATCAACCTGCACGGCAGGGTCGGTGAATGTGGCTGAGCTGGGCTGCCCGTCGACCGTGCAGCCGGCCAGCACTGCGGTCACCGCCGCGGCCGCGGCGATGGAGCGACCGAGGTAGCTGCGCGTCATCGTCGCCTCTCGTCCCGTCTACTTGGCGTTCTGGTCGGCCTTGGTGAGGATCAGATATTGAGCCGCGGCTTTCTGGTAGACGTCAGTCTTGTTGGGCGACTGCACTTCTCCGACGTAGCGGCCGACCTGCACCTTGCAGTGATAGATCGTGTACTTGCCGTCAGCGCTGGATTGGGCAGAGCAGTTGGCGGCCGGCAGCCCGGGCGGTGCGTCGATCTTCTGATCGTCGGCTTCGCTCGTAGCGGCCAGCGTGGCGGCCTGCTCCTTGGTGTCGGCACGGTAGACGATGGAACGCTCGATCGCGTTCGCGGTCGAGCCGGCCGCACGCAGGTCGTTGAAGATGCCGGCCGGGTCGGTGGAGAAGTGCGACAAGCCACGCGGCCCGTACACCGCGCGCATGCTCTGCTGTGGTCGGCCGGTGATGCCGTTTTCCATCTCGGTGTCGGTGTAGGGCAGGGCGTAGATGAGGATGCTGTTCTCGTCTATCTTTGGCGGCTGGAATCCTCCGCCGTTGCCGCGGGCGGCGTTCTCCGCAGCCGTGGGGGTGCGCGGGAATTGGTCGATCAGCGCCGACTGCAACGTGATTGCTTTGCGGGCCATCGGCTCGAGCTGGTCGGAGTGGGCGGCCAGGGAGGAGGCGAACTCGTAGATCACGTACACCCCGTGCGGGGTGTAGGTCGTGAAGTAGCTCTTGTCGTTGCGGGTGGTCTCGAGGGCGTAGGCACCCTCGACCCCCGGCAGGCTGGTGACCGGGCTGTTCTGCTGGCGGGCGCTGACCTGGGCGAGTTGCTGCGCGGCGGCGCGGGCATCAGCGGCGGTTTCGTAGCGCAGCACCATGTTGTGCAGGCCGCGCGGGTTGTCACGTTCGGTCGGCGCGGTGGTGAACAGGGACGAGAACCCGCCGAGCAGTGCGTCGTTTGCCGGGATCACCGCCGCGTCGGCGTTGATGTGTGGCACCAGGTTGCGGCGGCTGGTGATCGGTGCGTTGGATTTGTCCGGGGCGGTCAGGTCCGGGTCGACCTCGAAGGGCACCACGATGAACTGTGCCATCCGCTGGCTTTCGACCTGCACCAGTTGTGAGTCGTCGGCAACACCGAACGGTGGGCGCGGTTCGGTGGGGTAGGCGCCCGGATCGAGGGCGGCCAGATCGACCGTCGGCTCGGCGCTGCCGGTTGTTGAGGATTCGGGTGCGGGTTCGCCGCCGGTTGAGCATGCGGCCAGCATGCCCGCGGTGACCGCGGCTGCGGCCGCGAGTGGGTACCAACGCTTCATCAGGGTCTCGTTTCTCTCCTGCAGCCCCTGCGGCGGAGGACCAACGACCTCACCCGGGCCACCGCTGCACACTGGTGTTGTTCCAGTGTGTTGCTGCGCGAACCCCGAACGGTTCCCCCGAAACCCGGATCTGCACGATCCTCTTGTTCGGCTGCAGAATAGTGCGCCCGCTGTCGTGCCTGCACAGTCGGGTCTGACATCGGGCGGTCGGTGCCCCATTCGAACGGTCGAAACCACCCGTCTCGACCCCTCAGCTCGTGCGACACGCGCTTTAGGGTCGAGGCGTTCTCGATTCCCGGATGAGGAGCCCCCTCTTGATGCCTATCTCGACTCGTGGTGTGCGCGCGGCGGTGACCGCTCTGGCCGTGGTGGCTGCTGGTGCTGGGCTGCTGGTGGCGCCGGCACCAGCCCAGGCCGCCGAGAACGTCTACGGTGCGATCGCGATCTCCCAGCGCACCGGCAACACCGCCTATGCGATCAACTACGCCACCGCGTCGGCGGCCAAGCGGGCCGCCGAAGCGAAATGCCGGGCGTCGGATTGCCGGTGGGTGGTGCAGATGGCCCGCAACTGCGGTGCGGTCACCCAGCAGCCCCGCACCTTGCGGTGGGGGTGGGCCTACGCCCCGACCCGACGGTCCGCGGAGGTAGCCGCGGCGAATGAGTCCGGGCCGGGGTCCCGCACGATCATCTGGGCCTGCACCGCCGGCGCCTGACACCCACCGTTTTGCGTTGCCCTGCCGCGTCGACCAGCATGCTTTCCATGACCGGTCGGGGGAACGGCGGCACCGCTACGAGACGATGGTCGGCGTGAACGCGCCCGCAGCACCCCAGACGGGGGTTGACGCGGCCGCGGCGGCGGTCGTGGCTGAGGCGGGAAAAGTGCTGCGCGCCTACAAACACGACGCCGTCGCCGACCTCGCCGAGACGAAACTGCACCGCGCGCCGCAGCGCACCGTGGTGGTGGCCGGCGAGGTGCAGCGCGGCAAAAGTTCCCTGGTCAACGCCCTGGTCGGCTACCGCGACCTATGCCCGGTCGGCGTTGATGTCACCTCCTCGGTCGCGGTGTCGGTCACCACCACCGGTGATCTGCCCGTCGCCCATGCCGCCGAGTTGTTCTTTCCCTCCGGTCCGCGCCCGGCCGAGATCGGCGAGCTGACCGACTGGGTGACCACCGGCGGGCGCATGGTGTGTGATCGCAGCGTTGAGGAGCTGCCCACTGCGGCGGCGATCGCACTGCGCGAGGCGGCGGTGGCCGAGATGACGCTTATCGACACCCCCGGTGTCGGCGGCCTGGACCCCGGCTTGGCGAAACTGGCCGCGCACTCCACCCAGCAGGCGTGCGTGCTGGTGCTGGTCTGCGATGCCTCCGCCCCGATCACAGCCCCGGAGATGACCTTCGTCCGCGAGGCCACCGCCGGCGTCGATGCCGTCGTCGTGGCCGTGACCAAAACCGACAAACACCTGGGACGCTGGCGGGCGATCGTCGCCGAGAACCAGCGGCTGATCACCGAGCACCTGGGCCGGGTGGTGCCGGTGATCGGGGTGTCGAGTCTGCTCGCCGTCCTGGCCGCCGAGACCCCCGACCCGCAGGCGCGTCACCGCCTCGAGGCCGACTCCGGGATCGCCACCCTGCGCGCGGCGATCACCGACCGACTCGACGCCGCCGCGGCCGCCCCGCACCTCGATGCGGTCCGCACCTGTCTGGACGGGCTGCGCACCGTGCGCACGACCATCGCCGACGAGCTCGCCGCGCTAAGCGCCGGCGCTCAGGCGTTGCCGGACCTGACCGCCGAACGCGACCGGCTCACCGACCTGCACGCCCAATCCCGCCAATGGGAGCAATATCTCGCCCGGGACCTGACCCTGCTGCGGCAATCAGCGGTCGATGACCTCGAACGCCGCCTCGATGGGGTGCGCGAGAAGTGGACCACCTACATCAACAGCAACGGCATGGCCGTGTTGCGGCGCAGCGAACAGAAGTTCACCGCCGACATGCAGGTCGATCTGCAGATGGCGATGGCCGAAACCCTCGCCGGGTTCCTGCACGAGCTGCACGACACGATCATCACCCCACGCTTCGCCGACGACCCCACGGTGTGGGAACAGATCAGCGACCGCATCGTCGCCTCGATGCAGGACAAGAAGATCGAAACCCACCAGGTCACCAGCAAACGCCAAGGGCTGCTCGACCCCACCCTGTTGACCATGGGTGTGGTCGGGTCCTCCACCCTCGGCGGGCTTGTCGGGCTTTCAGCGCTGATGGGCGTCGGCGCCGTCATCGGCGCGGTGTGGGTCGGAGTGAACTTGAGCTTCCGGGCGATCCGCGCCGGCAAAACCAACCTGCTGGCCTGGCTGCGAGAAACCCTGGCCGCCACCAAGACCGCCACCGGCCGACTCCTCGATAGCGCCGTCGCCCAAGCCCGCCCCGACATCGTCATCCGCTACCGAGATCACCTGCGCGCCACCATCGAACAGCTGCAAACCACCATCACCCACGTCCAGGAGGCCGCAGCCGCCGACGCCGCCACCCGCGAGAAATCCACCCAACGCCTCACCTCGAACCTGGCCATCGTCGACAAACGCATCACCGCCGCCCAAGCACTCCTCGACGGAGACCCGACATGAGCAGCGGGACACCAGTTTCGGTGCACACCACGCTCGACCGTGGGCTGCATCAGCTGGCCGCGCTCGGCGGGGACTGCGTCGACCACGCTAATGCGATCGGCACCATCTTGTGGTCACCGCCGCGCGTCGTGGTCGTCGGCCGGCTCAAAGCGGGCAAATCCACGCTGGTCAATGCGCTGATCGGCGCCCCGGTCGCCGAGACCGCCGCCCTGGAGGCCACCAACGTCGTCACCGTCTACCGCGACGGGTCCCCGTCGCGGGCAGAGGTCCTCGCCCTCGACGGCACCCGCCACCGCGCCGCGCT
This sequence comes from Gordonia sp. GONU, assembly GCF_024733855.1. Classification (NCBI taxonomy): domain Bacteria; kingdom Bacillati; phylum Actinomycetota; class Actinomycetes; order Mycobacteriales; family Gordoniaceae; genus Gordonia; species Gordonia sp. GONU. The sequence continues at coordinate 33,779 of NZ_JANRHB010000042.1, read as the reverse complement.
GCGCCCCGGCGCCGGGATCGAGTTACCGATCCCGTCGGCCGAGGTCGCCTACGTCGACCGGTGGTTGCCCTCGGCGGCGCTGCGCGAACTCACCCTCATCGACACCCCCGGCCTGTCGACGCTGACCGCCGCCAACGACGCCGCCACCCGCCGGGTGATGATCGACGGCTTCGAACAGACCCGCACCGCCTCCATCGATGCCGACGCCGCGGTGTTCCTCTTCGACGCCGCACCCCGCGTCGATGAGATCGAGTTCCTGCACCGGCTGCCGTTCACCCCGTTGACCATGCTCGGGGTGCTCTCGCGCGCCGACTCCTTCGGCGAAGGCGCCTTCGGCCGCCGCGACCCGCTCACCCACGCCGCCGCCCACGCCGCCGCCATGGCCGGCCCACTGGCCGGGATCGTCCACACGATCGTCCCGGTGTCCGGGCTGATGGCGCAAACCAGCCACACCGGCATGCTGACCGAACGCCACGCCGCGCTGCTCGCCCAGCTCCGCGACGTCCCGCCGCTAGAGGTGCTGCGGATCTTCGACTCCGAGGACCCTGCCAGCGGGGGAGTGCCGCCGGCTGACCGGCGTGAATTGCTCGCCCTGCTCGGCGAATACGGTGCTCTCAACGGTCGCCGGGTCGCCGCCGACGGCGCCGCAGCGCTCAGCACTTGGCTGGCCGAACGATCCGGGATCGCCGCCCTGCGCCACGCCCTGACCGCGGCCACCGGACGGTTCGCCGTGCTGCACCGCGCCCACCGCATCCTGGCCCGCCTCGATCAACTGGCCTTCACCCATCCCGCCCGCGACCACATCCGCACCCTGACCGCCGGTCTACGTGCCGACCCGGCCATGGCCGCGGTGACCGTGCTCGAGGACTACCAGCGCATGCTCGACGTCGACCCCGACGCCGCGGTCACCGACGAACTGCGCACCATCCTCACCGCCACCACCCCCGCCGGCCGCGTCGGCCTCGACGGCCACCCACCACCGGCCGCCGTCACCGCCGAAGCCCACCGCCGCCTGGCCGCCGCCCAGCAACGCAGCCTGGCCACCCGGTCGGCGGCCGAGGACGCCGCCCTGGTCACCCTCATCCGCACCTACACCGCTCTGGCCGCCGGCCACTGACACCCCTCCCGCACAGGACGATCCGACACCATGACATCTGCCACCCAGACATCTGCCCCCCACGCCTGGTCGCTGGCGATCGACTTCGGCACCTCAAACTCGGCGGCCGCGCATTCGGGCGCCACCAGCCGCAGCATCGAAGCGCTCGCGCTGACCCACGCCAGCAACCTGATGCCCTCGGCGGTGTTCGTCGACACCGCAGGCACTGTCCTCGTCGGGGGTGCCGCCCTCAACTCCGCCGCGCAGAACCCGGCCGGGTTCATCGCCTCACCCAAACGCCTCATCGGTGCGCAACCGGCCGTCGCAGCCAACGGGCACACCCTGCCGATCTACGCCCTCGTCGCCGCCGTGATGCGCACCATCATCGGCCGCGGGGTCGCCGCACACGCCGGCACCATGCCCGACCGGGTCGTGCTCACCCACCCCGAAGCGTGGGCGCCCCAACAGATCCAGGTCCTCACCGACGCCGCGAGGGCTGCCGGCATCCCGGCCGAGCGGATCACCACGATCTCCGAACCACGCGCCGCGGCCGGGCACTACTCCCGCTCCCACGCCCTGCAACACGGCACCAGGATCGCGGTGTTCGACTTCGGCGGCGGCACCCTCGACATCGCCGTCCTCGAGGTCACCCCCACCAACACCTTCCAGGTCATTGCCGCCCGCGGCGACAACGGTTTGGGCGGCAAGAACTTCGACGCCCTGCTGCAACGCTGGGTCGAGGACCGCCTCGCCGACCGCGACCCCGACCACGCCGCCTGGCTGCGCCGCACCGCCCCCATCGACGCCATCCAGTCCCTGCAGGACTCCATCCAGCAGGCCAAAGAGCTGCTGTCTGAAACGCCGTCGGCCACCATCTCCGTGCCCGGCCCCAGTGAACGCACCACCCTGCAGATCACCCGCGACGAGTTCGACGAACTCATCACCCCCGCCGTCGACGCCGCCGTCCAGCTGACCCGAACCACCCTCGCCGACGCCGGACTGACCCACCCCGACCAGCTCACCGCCCTCTACCTCACCGGCGGGTCCTCCCGCATCCCCCTCATCCAGCAACGCCTCGGCGAACTCGGTCCCGTCGCCACCCTCGACGACCCCAAAACTGTTGTCGCCCAGGGCGCATTGCTCACCGTGTTGGCGGACTCGGCGCCCACACAGCCCCGCGGCATCCCCGAAGCCGCCGACCTCATGCCGACCTGGCACACCCAACCCCGCACCCTGCGCTCACCAGCCCAGCCCACCTCCTCGCGGCGACGCTGGCTGCGCATCGGCGCCGCCGCGGTCGCCGTCATCGCCGCCGCCGCGATCGTGACCACCATCGTCACCACCGCCAGCGGCAGCGACGACGACCCCACCGATGCACCCCAGGCCACCCAAACCTTGGGCACCGACACCACCGCCGCCGGGCCCACCGGGGAAGACGGCGGGCCGATCCTCACCGACCCTGACCAAATCCGCCAGCAACTGCCCGGCGCCCTGCAATCCCAGATCACCGACTGCACCAACGGCAGCTTCACCGACAACGGCGCGCTCAAGCTGGACTGCACCCTCAACGAGAACGGGACCTTCAGTGGCCTCAAGATTGCGGGCGGCCTCTCACCCTCGTTGCGGATCCACATCAACGTCGACGACAACGAAGCCGCCCGCGAGGTTCGTAACCTGCGTAACGGGGTCTACAGCGCCGGTAAGGGCACTGTCGTCGAAGACACCAACCGCCAGGCGGCCGCCGAGATCGCGCCGAGCCTGAGCGACAACGAATACGACATCAGTTACGCCAACACCGGTACCGGAGTGATCCTTTCGGTCGCCGAGCTGTCCTCGGTAGAGAATGCCCGTACCTTCCTCACCCGCTCCGGCCTCATCAACTGAGTGCGCAGAGGTGTCGACGTGATCGGGCAAGCCCACCGTGAAGGACTGGAATGACGAAGTCGATCGAGCGCGCGATCGTCCGTGCGGTCGCCAGTCGGATCGCCCAGCTCGATGACGGGCCGCGCTACGCCTCCTATGCGATCGCCGGACTGGTTCTCGCGGCCTGCGCGCTCCTGCTCCCGGACTACCTCATCGTGGTCGTATTCCCGCTGGGGCTCGTTGCTTTCGGCTTCCTCGTTGCGGCTATCGCTGGTGCTTATCCGGCAGAGAAGATCGCGTTCTGGTCGGGGCTGACCTTCGGCCTGGCGGCCGATTGCATCTGGCTAGGCCTGGTATTCGACGGGGTTCTGTGAGTCTGAAACGGCAGTTACCCACAGGCCCAGTCAAATACGTTCGATTCGAGGTCGTACTGGAGGGTGCCGGTGCCGATGTTCATCCCGGGAAGTTCGAACAGGTCGAGATAGTACGGGGTGAGTCCGTCGGGAATCCACTGGGAGGGAAAGACTGTGCCGCCGAGGTGATTGAACCACTGAAGTCTGTCGGCCCAGTCGTGGGAGTCGCCGTCGCCCCAGGTGCTGAGGTACGGAGTCTCTGTGGTGGCGTCACGTTCGACGGGGGCGATCCCGGCGTTGGGGTCGTTGCGGCGCGGCGTGAGGCGCACGAGCATCGGCGGGTCGTCGTGGTTCCACGCATGGCGGGGCAGTCCGTCGTGGGCATGTTCTCCGGGACGTCGGCGGTCTGCCGGTGGTGAGCCGATCTGAGTGAGTTCATCGGCGGTGAGCCAAATGGCTGCGAAGTAGAGATCAAGGATGTCCGTGAGGAGAATCTGCTGGGGGTGGGGGCGGTGATGGTGCAGGTCGATGATGAACGGATCGGCCGGATCGGGGGTGTCGGGTAGCGGCATGAATGCCTCGCCGGCTCCCTGGAAAAGCGCAATTCCTGGGAGGTCAGGGCCGTGTCGGCGGAAGTGGTCGGGGAGCCACAGGGTGATGATGTGCATCATCGGCATCCCCGTCGTCGGATCGCGCGGCCACTGCTGAGGTGCGATCCCCGGACCGACCGGTCCGATCCGGCCGGCGGGAACCGAATGCTGGGCCGCCCAGCTGGCCGGATCAACCCGCGAGTCTTCGGACGTGTGACCCGGGTAGGCCCACAACCCGCCGTCGCCGTCTTCGAACACCATGTCGTAGACGGTGAACCCACCGTCGGGGTCGCGCTCGAAGACGGGCTCGGTGAGAGTCGTGAACACGTGATCAGCCATCTTGCGCGTGGCCTCCTGGGATCGTCCGTGTATCGGCAGGGGGGTGACGAAGCGACCGATACGCATTGCCGGGTTGTGAGTGTAGGTGTGGGCGCGTGCAGACGATTGGCCGTCTGCACACACCCGGAGCGGGCGATACGCTGCTGGCGTGGATGCGAACGATCGAGGTTCGATGCCGTTGAGCTACCGAAATGTCCAGCCGGACGGTATGGCCGTCGAACCTCGTCCGCAAGTGATAGCCGCTCGTGCCGCCGACATTGTGGCGACCGAGCGAGGCTCGGTCGACGCCGTCGCCGAGGCTACGGCCGAGTTGCCCAGCTACGTCGCCGAAGTGACCAAATGGGACCTGGTGGCCGCCGTGGAGAAGACCGCCGACAGCATTGCGCGGAGCCGCCACCCGCTGCTCGGCGATGTTCTCGGGCCGGGTCCGGTGCCGTGGGCATGCTGGCAGGGCGAGCTCGTCGAGCCGTGGCCGATCCTTGCCGACGCTGCAGCCCATCTCGGTTCGGCGCTGCCGTCACGGCACCGGTATGTCGGGCACTGGTCGGCGACGACCGACTGAACGAGAACTGCGGGTGGACGCCGAACGTCCACCCGCAGTCATCGGTTCAGGCCACCAGGACTGGCGGTCAGGGCCAGGTGAAGTTGCCTGTGCCGCCGATGATGACGTCCTGGCCGTCGATACCGAAGTCGTAGGTCGTCAGTCCGTCGTCGCCGTGCTGCAGTTCGATCGGGGCTGCCGAGGCCAGCCCGCCGCCCATCAGCGACAGTGCACCGGCCGCCGCGACGGCCGCCACGGTGGACCCAATCGTCTTACGCACTCGCGCCTTACCTACTCGCATCTGAGTGTTCCTTTCGTCATGCCAGCTCTTTGGCTGGGCTTCGGTGTTCTGCACGTCTGCGGTCGCAGATCGTGCGAGGCGCACGGGTTGTGCGTCCATAGAATGGGTTGCTCCTGGGGTGGTGGAATGTTCCCGCCGAACAGCAGATTTGGGGCCGATTGGTTTACAGGTAGACGACGCGGCCGTAGACGGCGTTGCCGTCGTTGGCTTTCGGGGTGCTGGTCTTGAGGATGGCGTAGGAGCGGACCGCGACCGGGCCCGCGCACCCGTCGATGCTGATGTGGCCTTCGCGGGTGGTGGTCGACGCGCGTCCGGCGCCGACGGCCTTCTTGTCGAAGGTGACGGTGGTGATCTTGCCCGGTGACATCGTCACCGACAGACTCGGCTGCAGCAGGGCCTGCGGACTGATCGACAGGTTTCCACTGGGTCCGGCCGCGCTGATACCACCACCACCGCTGCCACCGATGCCCAGGCTCGCCCCGACACTGCCGGTCACCGATTCCAGCTGCACCGCGCATCCGATCATGTACCCGGCCTCGAGTTCACCGGTGATCGCTGCTCCGGCCTGCCCGGCCGGCGGCGTCAGCGTGGACACCGCCCGCATCGACATGAACGCTTCCCGCGACGTCGGCACCGAGGACAGCGGCGCGACCTTCTGCACCTTCTCGTGGGTGGAGGCGATCGAGGCCTTCCAGCCGTCGTCGGTGACCCAGCTGCGCTGATGCCCCGGCTGGGCCTCGGCGGTGCCGGCGGCGAACCCGCTCGCGACGGCGCCCATCGACACGGCGGCAACGGCAATGGTCATGGCGGTCTTGTTCATCGGAGTGTCCTCTGGTCCTGGCGCAGCGAATCGCCGCGCCCTGTGCTGGCAGTCCCGCCTCGTTCATCGGGGCGAGAAATGTGCTCTGCGTGAGCAACTGAGGATTGGTTGCCTCGGAGAACCGAGAATGTTCCCGGCAGCACGATGCAGGATCAACGCCGTTAGGCAGGCGGGTGTGTTGTCGGCGTGATCGCCGCCCGTTCGGCCCTAGGGTGGCGGCGGGGCAGCCGCTAGAAGAGCGTGCTGTGGGGGTCGACAGTAACGAGGAGTGGTTGTGGAGCTGGAGCACGTGCAGTACGAACACCGTACGGCTGATTTCATCGCTCTCACTGGCGCATTCGCATCATTCGAGCCAGAGCATTATCAGAGCTGGTACACCGGCCAGCATCGGTTGAGTATCGGCATCCAGGACACCAAGAACTACACGCTCAGCTACGAACCTGGTAAGCCGGGGTTCGACCCGCCGCGGCTTCCCGAGTTGACGTTCCTGATCCCTGATGCGCCGGCCCCGGTGGTCGTCGACCTCATCACTCACGACGCCGAGCCGACCCTGTTGGATGCTGCCGACGGCTGGGTCCATGTCGAGCAAGGTGGCGCCGAATTCGGCTACCTGCCTGTGACGATGCAGCCTCTGGTGTGGTCGTCGCCGAGCGAACACGAGCGCATCAAGCCTCTGGTGCACACGATTTTTGGTCCATGGAACATGGTTCGCGTGTCCTGCCGGGACCGGCGACCCTCCGATCCCGTCGTGCAGGTGCGTGTCGACATCTGGCCGATCCCCGGGCCGGCCGGCCTCGAGGTCATCCGCTACACGCCGACCGGCCGCAACACTCCGGCCGCGTCACACGCCCCGGCCCAGCCCGCCGAGGTGCGAGAGCGCATCGACGCCGCCGTGGCGGCCGACTCTGCGACCTCGGTGTCTGGGCCGCTCGACGCCGACCATCTGACAGGCCTGTCCCTGCTGATCCGCGGTGATTTCAGCGATCCCGAAGGGTGGACGACGGTGGCGAATGCGGCGCTGGCCCCCGATCCTGTCGACGGGTTCTCTGCCGATCTCACCCTGGTCGACGACCCCACCTACGACAACATCACCGTCGACGAGCTGGCGCACGCGATCGGGGAACCGCCGCCGTTCTACGTGTTCCTGTGCGATACCCAGACTCTGTCCCACCCCGACCACCCGATCCTGGCCATCAATCTCGACGGCGAGGACACCTCGAAACGGAGCGTGCGGGTCGTGCCCGCTGCGATGTGGTCGATCGAAAACAACCTCGCCCTGGCCAACATGGACTTCGCCGACTTCGTCGGCGCCGCCGACACCGACGGCATCTTCCGCGGATTCTGACGCCGAGGCCGTCAAGCCCACACACAGCGATGCCCGACCCCTGGGGGTCGGGCATCGCTGTGGTTGACCTCGGGCGGGGGTCAGACGAGGGCGTCGCTGTCGTGACCACCGGGGGTGGTGTCTTCGGGGGCGTCCGGGGTGTCGCTGTAGGTGCCGGTGTCGTCGCTGTAGAGGTCGAGCTCGCCGTCACCGTCGGTGTCCTGGCCGTAGACGTCAGCCTGGCCGTCGAAGTCAGTGTCAAGCGCGACGGCGTCGAACTGCCCGTCGCCGTCGGTGTCGACAGCAACGGCGTCGATGGCCCCATCGGCGTTGGTGTCGACGAGCAGGGTGTCGGGTGCGCCGTCGGCATCGGTGTCGAGGGTCTGGGTGACCAGTTGCCCGTCTTCGTAGGAATCGACCTGGGTGAGGTCGCCGTCGGCATTGAGGTGGGCGACCTCGTCGACGACGCCGTCGCTGTCGAGGTCGCTGGCGATGACGGCGCCGCCGTCGGCGGTCGGTGCCGCGGCGGTGTCGACATGGCCGTCACCATCGGTGTCGGCCTCGACCAGGACGACCTCGCCGGCTTCGTCGTAGTGGACGTCGATGGCGTTGCCGGCGTCGTCGGTGGTGTGTACCACCTGGCCGGCCGGGCCGTCGGCGGCTTCCGGGGCGGGGGCGGGCGCATCGGCGGGGGTGGCGTCGGGGTTGTAGGGCTCGTCGGGGCTGATGATGGGGGCGTCGCTTCTGGGGGTACCGGACATGGTGCGTCCTCTTTCGAACTCGGTCTGTGAGCGTGTCGGGAATCTGTTGCCACCAGGAATGAGGAATGTTCCCGCCCACGATCGCCGCGACCCCGAATCCGCGTCTATCTGGCGAGGAGGATTACATCACAGCTGTCGGGACCTGGTCGGGAACACCGAGGGTGGGCCGTAACATCTCACCTGGTGACCGGGCCGACGGCGACCTTCGTCGGCGACCACCTCACCAGAAACGGAGGTCAACACATGCAGGAGGACGAACCGTCGCCGGTTCTGGCGTCACTCGGCATCGACCCCGCCACCCTCACCACCGACCTCCCGCCGGGAGTGTGGGACAACGCGCTGCAGGCAGCCTTCGACCCGGCCGCCGTCGCCGACCCCGACACCGTCCCCGACATGGACGACACCCCGCCGGCCGACCTCGACGAGGACATCGACCTGGGTGACGACACCCCCGACAGCCCGCCCAGCGAGGCACCGGCTGATCCGCCGATCGCCCACGCCGCCCAAGACGCCGCCGAGGAAGGACAGCTCCCGCCCGCCGACGAGCCCAGTGGGAGTGTCGACCTCGCCGACGCCGGTGTCGAAGACCCGCATCCCAGTGCCCACGACACGCACGACGACATCTGAGAACCGGGTTGGGGGAGTTGATGGACGAAGCACGTCTGCTGCTGCAAGCACGTAACGGCGACCAGCACGCCTTCGCCGAGCTCGTCGGCGCTCACCGCACGCACGTGTGGGCGGTGTGCCTCAACATCTGTTCCAACCCCCACGACGCCGAGGACGCCCTGCAGAACACCCTCGTCGCGGCGTGGCAGAACCTACACAAGTTCCGCGGTGAGTCGAAGTTCAGCACCTGGCTGCACCGGGTGGCCGCGAACAACGCCCTGATGGTCGTGCGGCGCCGCAAAGCCAACACCACCATCACCGACTTCACCGACCCCGACCAGCCGATCCAACTCGTCGACGACACCCACCAGTCAGCATTTGATGATCAGATCGCGCTGCGCGACGCGGTACGCGACGCACTCGCACAGCTACCTGAGGACTTCCGAGAAGCCGTGGTCCTGCGTGAATTCGGCGATCTCACCTACGCCGACATCGCCGCCCACCAGGGCGTCGGTGTTCAGACAGTCAAATCCCGACTCAACCGAGCCCGCACCCAACTCGCCGACCTGCTACGCGACACCACCGCCGCGACAGGCCAATAGCGTCGAACGAGACATCGATCAGCGAGACTGGTCCTCGAGAAGGGCTGACGGTAGATCGGTCAGGCGTGGCGCATTCGGGTTGCGGCGGAACCGCTCCGAGTATCGGGAGTTGGTTGCGACCTGGTGCTGCTGCCGCTCGCGAACCTCGGTGGAGACCAACCCGATGCGCTGTTCGATGCCGTGGCGCTGTTTGTACTCGCGGGCGGTCAGGTCATGGGTTTCCAGATGGGTGCGGGTCAGCGCACGGAAACGCTCACCGCATTCATGGCACGCGATTGTCTCGCCGTCGTCGTCGATGTGGCCCCACCAGCCATGTCCTGACCGGCGAGGAGTCGCCGTGGTGGAAGAATCGACGCCTGAGGGGTCGGCTAGCACGCGCTCGCGTCGCCGCTGGATCGCGTGCGCGGAGCAGCGGTCTTGTTCCACCGCCCACCATTCACAGTCGGCCACAACACATTTACGCGCCTGACCGTTGCGTTCCAACAGGTAAACCAGGGCGGTGGACAGATCGTCTCCGGCCCGGCCGGCGATGGTGTCGACGGCGACCGACAGCGCAGTAGCCACGATGTGCTGTACCCGGTCGGCGGTGAAGCGCCGCTGCCACTGGCCGCCCCAGATGGTGGCCGCCAACAGGTCGTCGGAGACACCCGCGGTGCGGTAGACCCGGTCGAGGACGGCGCGCGCATCGCAGACCACCGTACGCAGGCGGGCGCCGCACGCCGCGATCGCCGCCACGATGGCGTCGCGATCGGGATGGTTAGCAGCAGCGATGGCGATGTCAGCGAAGTAACCGGCGAGGTCATCGACAAGCCGACCACGGCTGTCTTGGCCCAGGTCGCGGATCGCCGCGGCCGGGGTGAACACCGGCAGGCCGTCGACGATGTCGACGTCGTCCCACGACAACGCCGTCGAGCGGCCCAGATATCGGGCGGTCGTGGTCGTACGTCCCCCGTTCTTCGGTGCCTTGGTGATCGCGAGCTGCGGCAGTCCCTGACCGGGCTGGCCGAGGCCATGGATGGCCAAGGCGGTCGTGCCGGTGACCACACAGTCAGGACGGGGCGCCGACAGCCGCTGAGCAGGGGTCGAATCCCGTACGGCCGCTACCCAGGCCAGCTGCGCCGCAGCAAGGGCGCCCTCACCGGGACGGTCGGCTTCGCGCATCACGCCGTTGGCGACCGGAACCACCAGGCCCGCGTCGCGCAGCTTCACGTGATCGCTGCGGGTCACGCCCTGCTGCTGGAGCTGGACGCTGGTGATCAGTCCCCACTGGGCCGTCCGCAGCGCCGCGGTATCGGCCCATTTGCGAGCCAGCAGCGGGGGCAGGGGAGATGACGGTGACGGGGCGTCCAGGCGGATACCGGTGGCCGCGATCGCGGCGTCGATGGCGGCCTGATCGGGGCGGTCGGCCGCAGCCCCGGCGATAGTAGTGAAGTAGTCGGCCAGGTCGTCGCCGAATCGGGCGCCACCGTGCGCGGCGACATCGCGGATCGCCGCGGCCGGGGTGAAGACGGGCAGTCCGTCGAGAACCGCCACGTCATCCCACGACAGTTCCGCCCGGCGAGGAACGATCGCGTAGGTGGCGGTCTGCCGGTGCTGGAAGCGCCCGGTGACAGCCAGTAGCGGCAGCGTCTCGACGGGCGGAGCGGCGAGTCCATGCAGGGCCAGCGCGGTGTACGCGGTGACCACATAGTCTGGCCGCGCGGCCGAGAGCCGTTCCTCCGGAGCCGAACCCGGCGCTGCCGACACCCAGGCCAGCTGGGCTACGGCCAGCAGGTCGTCCGCCGGCGGGCGGGGTTCCCGCATCACACCTCTGGCCACCGACACCAGCAATCCTCTGCGCCGCAGCAGAAGCTGACTCGACCCGTTGACGCCGAGGCGCTGGAGTTGGGCGCTGGTAATCAGGCCCCACTGCTGGGCACGCAACGGTGCAGAATCGGCCCATCTCCGAGCCAACACCGACGACTGCGCAACCACCGGGAAAGGATAGGTCACGCCGAGCCGATGACAGATGTCAACGCCAGCCGTCGAATCAGCAGAACTCGAGGGCAACCAGCTGCCACCGATAGGCGACACGGCCCAGAGTGGATCGGCTGCCCGGCCGCGCGGCGGCACGTATCCGACATGGCTTGCGCTCGACGCGGGCGGCGAATGGCCGCACCTGGCCGTCCGTGGTGACGGAACCGAAGATCTCGGCGCCGCAGGGGTCACACAGCTGTACGTGGAGGCGATGCACCGATGGCCCGATCGAGGACCTCTGGGCCCTACTGGCTGTCGCGGCAACCGTCTTCGCGATATGAAAGGCGTCGTGACGGACCAGTACCGCGATCTGGTCCGCGATCGCCGGGGTCACCGTCTCGCCAAGACGAGACGTTCCTCGCTGGCGGCCGATCACCTCGCACACCAGCTGCATGACGGCAACCGAGAATCGGTGGGCCTCCCATACAGCCGACGACATCGCCAGTGACCGATTATCACTGTGTGCGAGCGGTTCTCGCACTCGGACGGTGCCGCTCGGAGCCGCCGCGCGCACAGAAGCGTGTGGAGACGCCGACCGCCCTCGGGTGTGCGGCGGCAGGGATCTCCCTGTCGAGGATGATCCTCGAATCAATGGCTGCATGCTGATGTGTTGCAGCAACCACCCCGCCTAGTTCCAGCCGGTGGGTTCCGTCTACTGACCCCGGCGGTATGTGACCGACCGGCGCCGCGGCGGTCCGGCGCCTTCCCCTCGCGGGTTCGCCCGGTACAGTCCCGCAGCAAGCAAGCAGATCGTGTGCCTCACGACCAGCCCAGGGGGAGACAGAATATGGCTAGCCGTCAGCGTTTCGTGGTGCCACTCCTGGTGGCATCCTGTGTCGGTCTCGTAATAGCCGGATGTTCGGAATCCGATGCCTCCCAAACCGCGGATACGCGACCGGAGTTGTCCAAGATCGACATCCCCTACGCCGAACTCAGCGCCACTGTCGATGGCCAACCACTCCCAGGCATCGACCCGTCTGAGTTCATGTGTTACCGACAGAGCAATTCCATCAGCATCACCGGACAGGACCCCACCGACGGGCAGCCTGGGCTGAGTGCCGATCTCCAGCCAGGCAATCCACCAAAACTCGTGAGGGTGTCGTTCGGACTCGATGGGGTCCTCTACACCGCCAAGCAGGGCAAGGGTTCAGTCGAAGCTGTCGACCAGGACGGTTCCCGTATCACGGTTCGCGGGACTGCGGAAAGCTGGGATCTCGCCGTACCTATCACCAAGCAATTCGAGCTCTCGGCAACTTGCAACTGACACCGCACAAGCCTTGGGTCGCCCGCTATCGCGGGCAGTGATCGACTCCGCGGGCATCACCGGCTTCCGGCGTGTCAGTGATCAGCTCTAGCACCTGGCAGCGCCGTCCCACCGACGCCGTGGGCCAGGCCTATCCGGCCGATTGGTCGGTCGGTCGGAACATCTCGGCAGCCCAGTTGCATCAGACCCTCCGAACAGCCAGCCGATCCGCGGCGGCTCCGGACGGGTAAGGACTCGCGATGCCAGGATGCGTTCCCGCGTCACCCACGCAGGTAAACATCGACCGCCGATCGACAGGCCCGATGTGACCGCGCTGTCGAAGCGAGAGCGCGTCTACCAGCGCCTCGCCGCCGACCTCGCACACGCCGATCCCTCGCCACACTCGCACGGACACCTCGGCGTAGCCGACACGCGGCGGATGTCCTCTCCCACGCGCGTTCTCGTGGACTGGTTGCGCCATATCGAGGAACGATCTGGGTTCACCGACAGCAGCGAGGTCGATCAACTCCGGATCGATCTCTGCCGGTTGCTGGCCAGCACCGGCGTCCGCGATTGCGGCGCCGCCGAGGCGCTCATCGACCAGTTTCACCTTCAGCCACCAGTGAGCGCTGAAGTCTTGACCGAAGCGGCGCAAGCGCTGCGGGAGTTGGCATCCCGCGATCATCGCGACGAACTATCGAGGCTCGCAGCAGACCGCACACTGGGCGTTTGTCGATCGGGGATCCTTGAGTTCCTGACCGAGCATGGCCAGCAAGAGGATGTGCATCTCGTTGCCGACCAAATCAGCGATCCCAGCGTGCGGGCGACAGCGATAGCCTGCCTCCGACGGTTCCGGCCGACCCCCGTCCATCTCATCGGCACGGTCGAGGCCTACCTCTACGACCCCGACAGCGCTGTCCGCGAGCAAGCATCCCGGACTGTGGCAGTCCTCTACGCCGCGGTGTTCGCGGCTAGCAGCGGCGCAATCTGATCCCGGGCATTCGCCGCGAGGCCCCTGTCGAGCGGTTCGACAGGCCGGACCGTCACGCCCTTTCAGCAGGTCGCGTGATGAACCAGTGCTGGGGCGAAGGTCTGCGGTGTCGGTGCACCGCTGCATCACCGGCGAGGGCCGTCAGGCAGGCAGACGTCACGGGTCAGTCCTGGTCGAAGTCGGTCTCTATCGCCTCGATCATCCGATCCTCGTAGGCCTCCTGGTTGATGAGACGCGCCTCGAAACCCTCTTCGGTGTAGCTGCCCTGGGCGGCCTGCTCCCCGAGGGAGATGATGCGTGCGGTGCGCTCGTCCTCGTCGAGGAGGGATTCAAGCTTCTCGCGCAGACGTCTGAGAGCGCCCTCTTCGGAATCCGCTGTCACAGACCAGTTTTCTCCGCCATACCGGCCCGTCCAGACACCGCTGTCGTCCTCGGTGAGGATGGCACGTTGGGTCACGTGCAACCGTGGTCGCGCATCCACCGATTCACCTCCCAGCCGCGGGAACGGCGGGGGTGCGTACGGTCCCGGACTTCCCTTCCGGTCACACCCCCGCCTACCCGTACAAACTACACGAGCATCGAACACCCATTCGACCCGTTGGGTTAAACTGTGAGCATGTTCGATCGCTGGCCCGACACCCGAACACTACGCGTGGTCGACCCGCCCAGGCCCGTGCTGATCGACATGGCGATCGCTGACCCGTCCTGCGGACGGTCATATGCCGCCGGCGGGGGAGTCTCGCTGCGGGTGCGAGCCTCCGGTGCCCGTATCGAACCGACCATGCCCGCGCTCCTCTTGGCGTGGTTGCAGGTCTCAAATGGATTGTGGCGCGGTATTTGTCAGATGCCGGTCGAAAGCGCCAACCACGTCTCGTCGGCCGTCATCACGATGTGGGTGCCACCCGAGGCGCTGCAACCGCGAGAGGACGCCGCCGAGCGATGACCGAGAACAACGATGCCGGGGCCGGGCCCACGAATCGCGTCGCACCCAAACGCGGCCGCGTCGCGATCGACGAGCTGACGTTGATCGTGCGGCCGCCCGGTAGGGCGGCAGACGTCCGGGTCTACACCGACGATGAGGCGACCGAGGCCCAGGCGTACGCCGACGAGGTCGGCGGACAGGTCGATCGACTCGGAGAAGCCACGAGCTGACTCCGCTGGCGCTGCGCTGCCGCCCTCCCCGGCGGGTCGGTTGCCACAGGGCCATCGTGGTTGCGTTGTGCAGGTGACCGAGTCGACGTCCGAGTAGTCAGGACTGGGTGTCGTGTTCGGGCCAGATCACCTCGTCCGGGGTTTTGTCGGTGCGCAAGCCTTTCCACGAGGGATGTCGCAGCCGGCGGGTGAGCTCGCGGTACTCGATGGTGCCGATCAATACCGGTCGCACCCACCGCACGTTTCTGATCCTGGTGGGCGAGTGCTCGGTGGTGAACGGATGCTCGGGGCGCGCTATCGCCGCCAGTCGTTCAGCGATCTCGCGGCGGTGCCGCTGGGTGAACCCGGTACCGACCTCCCCGAGGTAGACCAACTCACCCGAGGATCGGTAGCCGCCGACCAGCAGCGACCGCACCATCGCCGGGCCGCCGGTCCACCCGCACACGATCACTTCGGCGCTGAGCCGCAGAGGAACCTTGACCCACGCCGGGGACCGCTGCCCCCGCACGTATCTCGACGTTGCTCGCTTGGCGACCACCCCCTCCAGGCCAAACGTCCTCGCGAGCTCGAGCATCGGTTCGGCGGAGCTGTCAGGCCAGTACGGGGTGACCTGCGCCGCGCCGATACTGGTGAGCGAGGTGTCGAGCAGTTCGCGGCGCTCGAAGTAGGGCAGCGGTCCGACGTCGGAGCCGTCGAGCTCCAGGACGTCGAACAGATAGAACGCCGCCGGAACATCGGTGAGCAGCCGCCGGCCCGGCCGCGGGGTGTGCATGCGTCGTTGCAGAAGCGAGAACGACGGCCGCCCGTCGGCGTCGAGAGCCACGATCTCACCGTCGACCACGACGTCGCGGCCGCCACTGGCGTTCATCAGGGCGGCCGTGATCTCGGGGTAGGTCGAGGTGATCGGGCTGAGGTTGCGGCTCAACAGCAACACCTTCCCGCTAGCGACTCGGGCGACACAGCGCTGGCCATCGAACTTCATCTCCCACGACCAGCCCGAACCCGACGGGGGAGGACCCGCAGTTGCGAGCATCGGCGCCATGGAAGCCATACGCTCCACTGTCCTCGCTCACCGACCGGTCGGTGTCTATCCTCAGGCCGTGATCGAACGCGTACGCATCACCGCAGAGACCACAGCGATCAACTACGCAGCCCGATTCGGCTACCCCGGCCGCACCCTCGCCAACTATCTCGACCAGCTCGGCGGATGGGACGGCCACGTCGATGACCCGTTCGGCACCCGGCCGTGGATCTCCCTGCGCGCCTTCGACGGAGCCGACCCCGGCCTGTTCCTCAAACTCATGTTTGCCGTCCCACAGATCCCCGGCGATGACTTCCCACCCGTCTACGGCGACGAGGTGATCCTCGCCGAGTACGACCTCCCCGAGGGCACCGTCATCCCGCGGTGACTGCACACACGCGCTGCTGGTGACGACTGAAGCCGCCGACCCGAGTGGGTCGACGGCCTCAGTGTGTAGATGGACGGTGCCGGTCAGTGCGCCTCTCGGCGAGTGGCCGCACGCAGCGGCGGAAAGGGGTGAGGCCCGGGGCAATGAGCCCGCCACCGTCGCACGAGTCAACGGTGGCCCCACCCGCGGTATTCCGCGCAGCTGGCCGGTCTATTCGGCGAGCTTGGCGACCGCCTGGGCCCAGAGGAAGAACTTGTTGGTGCCCAGGTCACGCACGGTCTTGATGTTGAACGCCGCCTGGAGCTTTTCGGCGTCACCGTCGCTGACGCCTTGCAGCGCCGCGACCGGCGCATCGGCCAGCTCGGCCAGCGACTTGTCTTCGTATGCCTTGTCGAACTTGTCTGCGATTCCAGCCATGACCACTCCTTGAGAGTTCTCGACGACAGGGTTCGCAACACCCCGGGAAGGTGCCGCGCCCGCAGCCTAGACCGCCGTCACGACGTTCCGAAAGGACCGTCGTGACGGCGTGGGGGATGGCGGGGTGTCTATTCGCAGGCGACGCCGTCGCCGTCGCGGTCGAGCTTGCTGCTGTAACCGGGTTGCCCGGCGTAGATCGGGGCCGCGCCCGCGGCGCGGACTGCCGAGCAGTTGGCGTAGTAGACCGACGCCGGCGCCTCAACCGCAGGTGGCGGGGTGTAGGTCGTCGTCGGCGGCGTGTAGGTCGGTTCCGGGATCGGTGTCGCCGTCGAGGTCCGGGTGTTGGGGACCTGGCGGGTCGTCGGTGCCGGCACCGCGGCGCCGCAGCTACCGAGAACGCGGGTGATGGCGTCCTTCTCGGCCTGGGTCACCCACAGCTGGTAGGCAGCTTTGACCTCGACCTGACGGGCGACGTAGGTGCAGCGGTAGGAACGGTTCGGCGGCAGCCAGGTCGCGGCATCACCGTCGCCCTTTTGCTGGTTGGTGGGGCCGTCGGTGGCTTGCAGGTTGCGCGGATCGTTGGCGAAGTCCGCTCGCTGAGCCGCGGAGAGCTGCTGGGCGCCCTTCTGCCATGCATCCGACAACGCGACGACGTGGTCGATCTGCACCGCCGACGAGGTTTGCTGGCCACGCACGAACGAGATGGTGGTGCCGGTGTAGGGGTCGGCGAGTGTTCCGGACTGCACCGCGCAGCCGTTGGAGCCGGGCTTGAGCACGATGTTGGTGAGGTCGCGGCGCAGGATGTCGTTGCGGGTGTCGCAGCCGTTGTGGCCGCTGTCGACGTTCACGCCATCGGTCCAAGCTTGCCCGAACAGATCCCGGTCATACCCGGTCTTGGGTGCGCGACCCTTCACCTCGAGCGTGTCCAGCGTGGCCAGCGCTTTGTTCGCGGCCGGTGCCGCCGACACCGTGACGACCGGCGTCGCGGTGGGCAGCGACACCTCCGACGCCGCGACCGCGGACGTCTTCGTCGCAGGCAGCGTCGAGGTGTCAGCGACACGCTCGGTGGTCACGGTGTCGGTCGTCCCGCACGCTCCCAGCGCCAGGGCCAGCGCAGCCGCGCAGCTGCCGACCAGGACCCGGGATCGAGTCCTGCGAGGTGAAGGGGTGGCCGGCGGCTCTGACGAGGAGACGGCAGGGGGGAGCGGGGGCATAGCCATTGAGCGGGAGAGCCTTTCACACAAGCGGCGATCGGCGCGCAATGGCCGATCGAATGTCAACTACCTATAGCAGCCCACTCGGACATCGTTACCGAACCGGACAATCCCGTCCCACGTTTGCTTCAGTGCCGCCGGCCGTACTCGAACTGACACTGGCCGGGTTTTGAACCCGTTGCCTCAGCCCGGCGGGCTGCTGTGTCGGATCAGGAGCGGCCTCGGATCGTTATGCCCTGATCGCCCACAGCGCCGACGTCTGGCAGCTGCGATATGACGGCCAGTAGGTCATGTTCCCGCGCCGACATCACCCGCCAGTGAATAGCTTCGTTACCGGTGGCGAACACCTGGGGATAGGGGTGCGGCTCGATGACCTCGAACGCGAGGATGTGATAGGCGGCAGCCTCGATATCGGTGACGGGTCCTGCATCCGAAGGGTGGAAGTCGAGGTCGTAGATCACGCCGAACACCTTCGCCGGGTCACTGACCAGGCGTGAACGAAACACCACGCACACACAGTCCCCGACAGCCCACGCGGCCATTACAGCGACGTCGTCGCATGCAGGAGGCTGTGCCGCCTTCGCTGCCACCCGTTCCGCTACTGCCGCAGCAAGGTTCACCGCATCTCCTCATCGCTCCCCAGCGCCGCGACGAACACCAGGTCGGTTGTGGCCTGTCCATCGCCAGTCGTCGAACTCGGCCTCGAGGCGGCCGACCCGGTCGGCTGGCATGGTGCCCCGACGGTAGTCGGCGCGACGGTTGGCCACCCACTGGCCGATCGCGAAGCCGTCGATCACGTCCCGCTGGCTGGGGCTGCTGGTGCCGTGCACGGCCCGATACCGATGCAGGTGCGCGACGCCGGCCTCGAACGCGGCGGCCGATGCCGCGTCCTGGGGGTTCCACTGCCAGTCCGCGAACTCGTTGTCGAACAGCGCGATTCGATCAGCAGTTAGTCGGCCTGTGCGGTAGTCGGCGCGACGGTTCGCCGCCCACTGGCCGATCGGAAACCCGTCGATGACGTCGTGCTGGCGGGGGTTGCTGGTGCCGTGTGCAGCGGCGTAGCGGCGCAGGTGTGCGATCCCGGCCGCGAAGGCGGCATCGAGCACATTCCACCGCCAGTCGGGGAACTCGGTTTCGATGCGGCGGATCCGCTCGGGCGATAGCCGGCCGAGCCGGTAGTCGGTGCGGCGGTTGTCGACCCAGCCGCCGATCGCGAAGCCGTCGATCGTCGCGTGGCGGGGCGGCGAGCTCGAACCGTGCGCGGCGACGTAGCGGTGTAGGTGCGCGATCCCGGCGTCGAACCGCCGCTCGTCCGCACGGCGACGGCCAGCGGTCGGGGAGTCGTGCTCGCTGGGCACGGTGTCACCGCCGGTTGCTCGTGGCGGCGGGTCGTACCGTCCACCGCCAGTCCGGGAACTCGGTTTCGATGCGGCGGATCCGCTCCGCCGACAATCGGCCTTTGCGGTAGTCGGCGCGGCGCGTGGCGACCCAGGTACCGATAGGGAACCCGTCGATCACATCCCGCTGAGGGACTTGGCTGGTGCCGTGGGCGGCAACGTAGCGGCGCAGGTGGGACAGTCCGGTCTCGAATGCGGCCGCGAAGGCTTCGTCCTGCGGCAGCCACTGCCAGTCCGGGAACTCGGACTCCAGACGCGCGATCCGCTCGGCCGACAGTCGGCCTCTGCGGTAGTCGGCGCGCCGGGACGCGACCCAGGTGCCGATCTCGAAACCGTTGACCACATCGCCTTCTCCGGCGTTGCTCGTGCCGTGGACGGCGACATACCTGCGCAGATGGGTCACGCCGACGTCGAACATCGCCTCACGCACATTCCACACCCAGCCGGGGAACTCGGTGTCGAGGCGGCGGATCCGCTCGGGCGACAGCTGGCCCCGCCGGTACTCGGCACGGCGGTTGACGACCCACTGACCGATCGCGAACCCGTCGATCGTCGCGCCGCGGGGAGGTGAGCTGGAACCATGCATGGCGACGTAGCGGTGCAGGTGGGCGATCCCGGTGTCGAAGAGACGGTCGTAGGCACTACCACGGCTGGTCGAGCCAGCCTCATCCTCGCTCGGCGTTGCGGCACAGCCTGTTTCAGGTCGGTCTATGCGGGGGTCCACTTGAGTCCGAGGAGGGTCAGGGCGCGGGCCAGGTGTGGATCCGCGGCGTCGATGGGGCAGTGGTCGACCACGTCGATGTGGGGGCTGATGTCGGGGTCGGCGGCGCGTTCGTAGAGCGCCCACATGCGTAGCTGGTCGCCGTGGCGGGAGTCGAACTCGATCCCGTCGACTGCTGCCTGTCCGTGGTCGGTGAGGGCGTAGAGCCAACGGGAGATGGCTTGGGTGAGGCCGCGGGGCCGGCCGTCCCGCAACGCGGCGGTGTCGAGGTCATCGAGCCCGTAGCGGATCGCGAGCGGCCGAAACACCGTCCGCAGGGTGGCGAGGCTGTCCGGGTCGGCGGGCACCGCGAACCGTCCGGTCAGGGTGCCGTGGCCGAGCATCCGTGCCTCACACCACGATCGCGGGACGCACCCGGGCGGCAGCGTGGGATAGTCCTGCTCGTCTTCCTCGTCGACGACGATGTCGTCGAGCTCGGCGATCAGTTGCGGGCTGGGTCGGGCGAACGCGAGGACTTCGAGATAGCAGGCCAAGGGAGTGCCGGCGCAGTACAGAGTGCGCCACACCCCGTCGGGGTCATCCCAGCGGCCGGCGAAACGGCCGTCGGTGGCGTACTCCCACGGCGTCCACTCCCACGGACTCGGCGCGTACCCGACCCGATAGATGGGCGCGGCGACCTGGATGCTGGTGGTGATCGGACCGTGCGGGGTGCCGACCGTCGACGTGCGGGGTTGGTTCATCCCACCGCGGCGAACTGGCGGGCAGCGTTGAGCACCTGGGGGCCGACGTCGGCGAGCTCGCCGTCGCGCAGCAGCAACGCCGGCGCCCGGTCGTCGAGGACCGGGTTGAGGCCCTGGAACCACGCTTGGGCGACGGCGGGGGTGTCGCGTTCGGTGATCAGGCGGGCGGCGCGGTAGGCGATCCGGAGCCGTTCGACGTCGTCGGGGTTGGCGATGGTGCGGGTGCCCTCGGCCCACTGCCGTACCGCTCGGGTCTCGCTCACCCGCCCCAGGTAGGCCACGAGCTTCGCGCCGAGCAGATCGCGCAACGCAGCCACGAGTTCGGGCTGCGACATACGTGCCGCTTCGGCGTAGGCGGCCAGGTCTGGCCGGGGATGCGCTGCTGTCATGGTGATCACCTCTCGATCCCAGTATAGATCCCACGGTGTGTGACAGCTAGACGCCAGAAGTAATGCTCGCCGCGACCCGTTGGTGGTCGTGGTGAGGACTTCGGGTGGGTGGCCGACCGCTGCCAGCGACAGGCACACTAGGTGACCGTGACCAGCCGATTCGATGAGGGTATCGCCCATCTACATCGGTACGTCGCCGTGCACGGCACCAGCAACCCGCGCCAGCGGGACGTCATCGACGGCTTCCCGATAGGCCGGTGGGTCAACACCCGCCGCACCGACTACCGTCGTGGCGTCTTGCCCGCGGAGCGGATCGCGCAACTCGAATCCGAATTCCCCGACTGGCAATGGAAGACCAATGCCCGGACGACCTTCGCTGCCGGCGTGACCCACCTGCGTCGCTACGTCGCCCTCCACGGCACCAGCAACGCCCGCCGCCACGACGTCATCGACGGATTCCCGATCGGTACCTGGGTCGCCAGCCGCCGCGCCGAATACCGGGCCGGACAAATGCCACCTGGACACGCCCACCAGCTCGAAGCCGAGTTCCCCGACTGGCAGTGGACCCTGCGGGCTCGACCACCGTTCCACGTCGGCCTCGATCACCTGCACCGCTACGCCGCCGCACACGGCACCAGCTCACCGCCCCGCGATGCAACAATCGACGGATTCCCGATCGGCGCCTGGGTGGCCAAACGCCGCACCGAGTACCGACGACACCGACTCTCGTCCGACCGGATCACCCAGCTCGAAACCGAGTTCCCCGACTGGCAGTGGAACCTCCGATCCTCGCCCCGGCCGCCCGTGCCTCACGATCACGGCGCAGAGGGCTCTACGACTGCGTACTAGCCGCGCGGCGGATGGTCTAAGGCTCGAAGTACGTCAAGCAGTATCCAGCCGGTGTCGGCTTCGCGGCGAAGTACTCGACCTGTCCCTCTGTGCATTCCGGAGCCGCGGCCACCTTGGTCTCGACCTTGAAGTAGTTCGTACCGCCAGGGACCAGCGTCACCCTTGAACAGTCGACCTCGTTCACCTTGGTTAACGGATTTGGCACATCCGTTGGCGGTTCGGAGTAGCACAGCCCCTGCCGGTACACCGGGGCAAGGCACAGTACTTCCGCGATGCGCGGGCGGGCGCCGGCGTACGGGCGTTCCTCATACCAGAATGCGGCGTACTCAGTGCCACAACCGTTTCGGGTCTGCACCCGTTCCGCGACTGCATAATGAAACCCTCGGAAGCTGCAGTCGACGGTCTCGACCTCAAGCTCCCCGGCGAGTTCGCCTACCGTCAAACAGTCATCGACCAGTGGCCAGACGACCGAACACTTCGTGTGTTCGAGCCACCCAAGCCCGTCCTGATCGACATGGCGATCGCCGACCCGTCATGCGGCCGTTCACTCACGGCAGGCGGGGGAGTCTCACTACGAGTACGCGCCTCGGGCGCCCGCATCGAGCCAACTATGCCGGCTTTTCTCCTGGCCTGGCTTCAAGTATCCAACGGCTTGTGGCGCGGGATCTGCCAGATGCGCGTCGAGAGCGCCAACCACGTCTCCTCGGCCACGATCACTATGTGGGTGCCACCCGAAGCGTTGCACCTCCGCGAAGAACCAGGGGAGAGATGACCGAGAACAACGACGTCGGGGCAGGTCCAACCAATCGCATCGCACCCAAAAGAGGTCGCGTCGAGCTGGCCGACCTGGTCTTCATCGTCCGGCCGCCGGGACGGCCAGCTGACACAAGGGCATTCACCCTCGACGAACTCGACGAGGCCCAGGCCTACGCCACGCAGACCGGGGGACAGGTGGACCGGCTCACTTAGATGGCAGTCAGTACCTCGACTCCGCTTCGCTGCGCTGCCGCCCTCCCGGATGCCCCGGAGCGGTTGCCACAGAACCATCGTGGGCACGGTTCACGACTGGGGAGTCCGGACAACACGAGCTGACACTGGAGGGTTTTGAATCCGTTGCCTATCGCCCGGCCCGGCCCGCCCTGCGCAGCCGAGAAGGAGAGCGCAGTGCTTGTTGCACTGCGCTCTCCCGTTGAGCATGCATAGACTGCACACTGTCGATGAAAAACTCCGAACGACGTCCCCCTATGGGGTGCCTTCGGCGTCTATCGTCAACCGATGTGAGGAGCGATCCTCACGGCACGATCACACGGCGGCTCACCGCCACGTGTGGTCACTAAGGTCAAGGAGAAGCCTGGCCAGCTGGACTGCGGCGGTCAACCAAGTCCATCCGGTCGGGCTCTTCCTGTATCTCGGCACCTTCATGTGTTCACCCCCTTCCAAATTGGGCGTCACAGCAAACGTACGTGCGAATCTCTCGTTCCGCGCGCCGGAATCAGGTGTGTCGGCGTGAATTTCGCGTTATCCGAGACGCCTGGCTGACCAGCGGAAATGTCATAATTACTATTATCGGCTAAAAGCCTGGCTATTTCCAGGCCAGTCTAACGGCTATACTGGACGGCATGACGACAGTGCCACTGGGTGAAGCCAAGGACAAGCTCTCCGCGCTCATCGACAGCGCCGAGACCACCCACGACATCATCACGATCACCAAGCACGGCAAACCCGCCGCGGTGCTGATGGCGGCCGACGACCTCGAATCGCTGCACGAGACGATCTACTGGCTCTCACGCGCCGGCGTCCGCGACGACGTCGCTACCGCTGACGCCGAGTACGCCGCCGGCCACACCGTCTCCATCGACGACCTGCGCGCCGAACACGGCATGCCGCCGAAATGAGCGACGCTCCCACAGACTCGCCCGCCCCATACCGGGTCGAGGTCGCATCCCCAGCTCGCCGCGACCTTCAACGCCTTCCATCCCGGATCGTCCACGCCGTCATCGAATTCATCTCCGGACCTCTCGCTGGCAACCCTCACCGGCTCAGCAAACCGCTGCGCGACGACCTCGACGGACTCCACAGCGCCCGCCGCGGCGACTACCGCATCCTGCTCCGCATCGACGCCCCCAACCACACCATCATTGTCGTCAGAATCGACCACCGCGCCCACGCATATCGCACCTAACCGACTGTGGCACTGCATACCTGGACGAAGGAGAGAACGTCGTGAACGACCCCGGGAACACGCTCGATCAGGCTATCGACCAGCTCTACGACCCCATCATCGCTCTGCAACGCCAGGCCCTCGACATCGAGCGCGACTACCGCGACCTCGCCCAACGCGACGATCTTGCCGTCGACACCCTCGGCGCACCCACCACCCCCGCCGAAGCCATCGCTAGCATCACCGAAGCCCTCGCATCCCTCCGCGACACGCTCCGCGCAGCCGAAGAACACCAAGCCGCCGCCAAACGCCACGCAGCACGCCTCTACATCGACCGCTAGACCCGTCAGATCCTCGAGCCAGGGCGCACCCTCAACCGGCGAGCGATCCCGTCGGTTCCTCTCGCTGTTAGATGCTTGCCGGCGGCACCGCTTCCGCTAAGGCCTCCACCGGCACCCCCGGCAGATTGAACACCCCCCCGGAGCCAGTGGCTGGTGTCCGGGCCCTGTTCGAGTCCTACAAGTCCTTGACGATCTTCACCGTCTCCGTCGCTACGGTCGTGACCTTCTTGATCAGTTCGAGGATGTAGGTCGGGTCGTTGTTTTCGTCGCACCACAGGTTGGGGTCATTGACGATCCCGGACGCCTTGTCAGTCTTGACCTGGTACCGGTCGATGATCCAGGCGAGCGCCGAGCGTGCACCAAGCAGGTACTCCTCGGCCTCGGGAGGAATCCCGCCGAGGGTGACCTTGGCGTTGTAGATGATGGCGGTGTGATCGGTTTTGCTGCGCCACTTCATTTTCTGTACCCGCCAGGTCTCACGGTCCCCTGGGTCTGCGCCGAGCTTGAGTTGCACATCGAGCGGATACGGGTCGACGTCCTCATAGCGCATGTGCAAGTGCCCCAGCTGCTCCCCGACTTGGGCGAGTTGATCGAACCGCGCCAGCGAATCCGGGATCGGGATGTGCGGCAGCATCTTCTTCAAATCGCCGGCGTAGGTCTCCCGGTATGACGGCACATGTAGCTGGCCGTATACCGACCAGAAAATCTGATCCTTGGTGACCGAGTCACCGAGCGCTTGGCGGTAGCGGGCGAGGATCTCGTCGGTGATGTTGTCGATGCGACGGTAACCATGCTCGTCAACATCGACAGCATCGGCGGCAGAACCGAAGTCGAGCTCACCCGAATCTGCGGCCGCATCGACGTGCGCATAGATGAAGCGAGGAAAGAACTGCCCACCACTACCTGCGCCAGTCACATGGAGATCCGGGATCCGATCGATCATCAGTACGCTGAACGGCACTGCCGAGCCATTACCGACCTGGTAGAAGCCGAAGTTGTGGTGGTGGGGTGTTGGGAACATCGACATCAGTTCCCCGCGCCGATGGTTGAGCATTCTGTCGAAGTACACGTTCTGTTGGTCGAATGGCCGGTAACTGCCTTGCGCCAGGTTTGCGTCACTAAAACGGGCGTGGGTTCCTCGTGCGAGGTGTTGCTTCAGGGTTGCCGACCATTTGATGCGATCCGCGGCTGCGGCGGTCGGGTTCTGGGCGAGGAACTCTGTGACCACGGCTTCGGTCGGCCGAGTGATTGCGCGGTCAGCACAGAACAGTTCGAACGGTGTGTGGAGGGCGTTGTAGTTGTCGATGAGGCGGGTGACCGACTGGTAGAGCTGCTCGCGTGAGTAGTTGTATACCCACGCATCGCGTGCGGTTTCCAAACCGCGTGAGAATGTTCGAAAGACTGTGTTGCTCGGCTGAGATCGGTCGCCGATGCTGGGCCAGTTGCTGAACTCGTCGTTGCGTTGGTTGATCCAGTCGCCGTGTTCGTTGGGTGCGATGGTCTGCCAGTCCATGGTTTCGATACGGTCGTCGTCGTCGATGATGCGGAGTTTGTCTTCTCGGCTGAGGTAGTCGCCGATGTCGCGGTAGTGGATTCGGCATGGCCCGGTGTAGGTGGGGTCTTTGATGCCGATGAAGATGGCGATGGTGGAACGGCTTCCGCCACCGAAGACGTTGCCTGCTTCCTTCTTTCGGAGCTCACCGGACGTTCTGGCGTTACCGCGGAGGTTGTAGATCCACAGTTGTGCGTATTCGTTGGCGAAGGTGAGGCGGACGCCGTCGGCGGTGTTGCCGTCGATCCAGCCGCCGTTGGATACGAAGGCAACGATGCCGGTGTCGCCGATGCGGTCGGTGGCCCAGCGGTAGGCGCGGTAGTAGGAGTCGTAGAGGCTGTTCTTATTGGTGCCGGTGGAGCGGGCGCCGAAGGTGTCGGCGATCCGGGCGTCGAGGGTGGGATATTTGATGTTGGCGTTCATGTCGTTGGCGCTGTCTTGGCCGACCGAGTACGGCGGATTACCGACGATCACGTTGATGGGTGCGGCAAGTTGTTTCTCGATGCGATGGTTGTTCTGCGGGAACATGATCGAGTCCATCGAGTCGTCGGCCTCGGTGATCTGGAAGGTGTCGGCAAGGACGATGCCCTCGAACGGTTCGTAGGTTCCGGTTTCGCCATCGGGAGTGGTCAGCGCATGATAGGTAGTTTCCACATTGACCGCGGCGATGTAGTACGCCAAGAGCATGATCTCGTTCGCGTGCAGCTCATTTCGATACTTGCGGACAAGGTCGTGGGGCAGGATCAGTCCGGATTGCAGCAGTCGGGTGAGGAAGGTGCCGGTCCCGGTGAATGGGTCCAGGATGTGCACACCGTCGTCAGTCAGGCCACGGCCGAATGTGTCTCGCGAGACGTGGTCGGCGGCGCGCAGAATGAAATCGACGATCTCGGTGGGCGTGTAGACGATGCCGAGTGCGTCGGCTTGTTTGCGGAACGCCACCCGGAAGAACCGTTCGTAGAGTTCGGCGATGACGTGCTGTTTGCCGTCGGCGCTGGTCACCTCCGAGGCTCGGATGCGCACTGATTGGTAGAACTTTTCCAGCCCGCTGGTCTCGGATTCGAGGTTTGCGTCGTCGAGGGTGTCGATCATCTGTTGCATCACGATCGACACCGGGTTGTGGGCGGCGAACTCGTGGCCAGCGAACAGGGCGTCGAAGACGGGTTTGGTGATGAGGTGCTGGCTGAGCATGCTGATCGCATCGTCGCGGCTGACCGAGTCGTTGAGGTTGTCGCGTAGGGCCTGGACGAACAGCTCGAAGCGTTGCGTCACCGCATGGTCGGCGTCGGCCAGCAGTGCGTTGATGCGGGTGATTTGGGCTGCGGCGATGTCGGCGACGTCGGCGGCCCATTGTTCCCAGTAGACGCGGGTGCCGACTTTGTCGACGATGCGGGCATAGATCGCCTCTTGCCATTCCGAGAGGGAGAACAGAGCCAGCTGGGTGGCGACGTCGTGGTCGCCGGTACCGGCGTCACCCGCACCCGAGGCGCCAGGAGAAGCGGAGTCACCGCCGACGGAGTCGGTGTCGTCGGCGACTGGGCCGATGTGTCCGCCGAGTAGTCGGTCGTTGCCCTTGCCGAGGCCGGCCTGTTGGGTGGCGGCGTTCAGTGCGATGGAGTTGACCATGGCGTTGAAGCGGTCGTCGTGGGCGCGTAGGGCGTTGAGGACCTGCCACACCACTTTGAATCGGCGGTTGTCGCTCAGCGCGGCTGCGGGGCTGACGCCGCTGGGTACGGCCACGGGCAGGATGATGTAGCCGTAGTCCTTGCCTGGGGACAGCCGCATGACACGTCCAACTGACTGCACGACGTCGACGACGGAATTGCGGGGGTGAAGGAACAACACGGCGTCAAGGGCGGGTACGTCCACACCTTCGGACAGGCATCGGGCGTTGGACAAGATGCGGCATTCGTCGTCGCCGATGGAACCCGAACGCAGCCACCGCAACGCCTCGTTACGCTGCAGCGCGTTCATGGTGCCGTCGACATGTCGTGCCGAGACCGTGAGATCGCGGTTGCCGGTAGCGTCATTGAGCGGATCGGTGTCGTCGAGCAGGTCTCGGTAGGCGTCGACCACTGCGGGGAATACCTCGGCGACCTGCTTAGAAGCGGCGATGTCCTTGGCGAAGGCGACCGCGCGGCGCATCGGCGGTTCGTCGGGTGCAAAGCCCGTGCCGTCGGGTGTCGTTCCGGCACGCTTGGCCAGGCCGTTCCAGCAGCCCACGATGCGGGAGGCGTCATCGAGTTGCAGTTCGGCAAACTCGCCTGCCAACTGCTTTTGCATCGGCGCCGCGACGAGGCCTTCGTCCACGGTCAGCACGATCACCTTGTAGTCGGTGAGAAGCCCACGGTCGACGGCGTCGCCGAAGGACAGCCGGTGGAACTCCGGGCCGTAGATGTCCATGTCGTCCATCGATGTGAGCTCGGCCGAGTGTTCCTCGGCCTTCTCCCGCACCGTGTCGGCGAAGATCCTGGGTGTCGCCGTCATGTAGAGCCGGCGGTGGGCGTGGAGGAAGTCGTCGTCGTGAACCTTGACGAAGTTCGACTCGTCAGCCCCAGACACCGTGACGCCAGTGGTGCGATGAGCCTCGTCGCAGATCACCAGATCAAACGGGTCCACCCCGCGGTTTTGTGCATCTGCGACCGCCGGCAACGACTGATAGGTGGTGAAGACGACGGTCAGACCTCTAGCGCGTTTCCGGTGTTCCATGTGCGCGGCGAGGGTGGGGCCGTCGGTGGTGACCGGGATGGCCACATCGACGACGCTGACGTCTTCGGCCGCGCGCGACACCTTGGTATCCGAGCACACGGCGAAGGCGCGAATGTCGGTCTCGGTCTGTGCGGTCCACTCGCGCAAGGTCTGACTCAACAGTGAGATCGAGGGCACCGCGAACAGGATGCGTGCGCTGCCACCGTTCTCGGCGGCGGTACGTTCGGCGATCTTCAGGGCGGTGAAGGTTTTTCCCGTACCGCAGGCCATGATCAGTTTGCCGCGGTCGTTGCCCGCGGCGAAGCCGTCAAACACCGCATCGATCGCTTGCTGCTGATGAGGGCGAGGCTGATGACGGACTGCGGGTGTCAGTTCCACCTGAAGTTCGCCCTGCGGCCAGGCAATGTCCCAGTCGATCGGGGATTCGGCGATCTCGGCCAACCCGATTCGCTGGACCGGGATCTGCTGGTCGGTGATGGCGTCTTCGGCGTTGCGGCCCCAGCGGTCGGTGGTGGAGATAATCACCCTGTTGGTGAACCCGGCCTTGCCCGAGGCGGTGAAAAAGGTGTCGATGTCGCCTTTGGCCAGGGTGTGGGTGGGCTCGTAGAACTTGCACTGGATCGCGGTGTAATCACCGGTGTCGCGCTCGCGGGCGACGATGTCGATCCCAGTGTCCGGCTTCCCTTGGCGACCTGGCCAGTCGATCCATCGCCACACACCGTCGTACTGCTGCGCCATGGTGGGATCCAGCTCGAAGTAACGAACCATCAGCTGCTCGAACTTGGTGCCGCGTTCGGAGTTGGTCGGCTCCTTGCGGAACGCCTCGATTACATCGTGCACAGACGCCATGGACATAATCTGTCAGACAACGAGACGATGGTGGTGCCCCACCACGCCGATCAGTCTTGTAACTCGTCACCGGGGACGCCTTCGCGGCGGCCTGTTCCAGCTGGGTCCAGGTCCGTGCTGCAGAGGGGATTCATAGCCACCAACAGGGGCCGCCCTCCCTACGACCTAGAATGCGTCACTGCCGCCAATTGCTCGTCGCGAAGGTAGATTGTCGCTAGTTGGTGCCACCCGACGAGACTGTGTCGGGGTGCATGGGCACAATGTGACCGACAAGCCGGGCTGGGCTATCCGGTCACAGACTTCGCAGGCGGATGAGCAACGTGGGCACCGACGACACCGACATCTTGTATCACTACACTTCTGGGGCTGGGCTCCGTGGCATTGTTGATCAAATCGGCCAGGCGAGCTTCCCGAAGGTGTACGCGACCGAGGGACACGCTTTCTACACCGCGTATACCTACCAGCGAACGCTGCGATTCCAAGCGTCCGACGTCCGATTCATGAACGACCACGCCGAACTAAAGACCGCAGGCCAAGTGTTTGCACAGAAGATCGAGAATGCCGCCAGCGCAACCGGCGGCGGCCACCAGCTGCTGCCCCTCGCTCTAGAACTACGTGCGCAGGGATTCCTGCCAGACCCCGCACAGGTGTTTGCCGCTTCGTTCTCCACACAGTCCGACGATCTCAGCCAGTGGCGCGGCTATGCCGGGGGCGCAGGCGGATTTGCCATCGGCATACCCAAGGTCGTCCTCAGGGATCACACCTACCCAATGTTCAACCGGCCAGCCCCTGAGGACCCGCTGCTGGGATTCCCAGCTGCCGTGGATCTCGTCGAAATGAGCTATACGCCAGCCGCGATCGAACACGACGCCGACGAGTTCATCAGCCGCTACGCGAACGGCCCCGCGCTCGGCCCCCACGACCTCGCTATCGCACGCTTCGAGATGGCGAAGCACCTCGCCCAGCACAAAGATGACTCGTTCAAGGCCGAACAGGAGTTTCGTGTCATGACGCATACAGCGCCGCCGGTTGCCAGCACCTCGCCTCTGTTCGGCGAACTTCGCATCGGAGGTTACGGTCTCACGCCCTTTACCACGTTTGCCATCAACCTCGGTACCCACTGGCGCCCGGCGGCAGAGACAACAATCGCGAGGCTGATCATCGGCCCAGGGCCATACCAAGAACTCCAGCTCATCGCCGCACGTCAGCTACTGGCCATCAATGGCCACGACCCCGACGTTGCGGAAACCTCCACGATCACGTTCCGCGGCTGATTGAAGTCCTGGGTGCCACCGTCGGCTGCCTATCAACTCGGGGACGCAGCGCCCTACGGAATGCTTCCGAAAATGCCGGTGTCAGCAGCATGAATCGATTTCATTGCTGACAGGACTCCACGAATGTCGGGCGCAGCGAGGTACCCATGTAAATCTCGCAAGTTAATGCGGGACTTCGCTTCCACTTCATCGAGTGGGAGACCATGGCGGAAATGGACCCTTGGCCTCGGCTCCCACATGATGTTGCCATCCGTGTCGTACTGGTTGATCGGTACGTCGATACCGATCACGAGCATCGGAACCGTCTGCATGATCGTCAACACCAAGTGTCCGGCCTGGTAGTCGTCGCCGCTGAAGATCCAACCTTGAGTAGCTTCCCCACCGCGCACAGTGGCATGGATATCTTCAAGTCCACCCTTCCACTGACGCTCTGCTGGACGACATACGTAAAGCCGCTGATCTGATCCGACCCGCGGCCAGTTAAGGATGTCCTCGGCCACGTCAGACCTTCTTTCGTTCGCTCATGTAGCTCCAGATCGCCGCGTCCAAGGCCCCTGTACTCCACCCCCCGGCTTCGGCGGTTTCCTTCACCAGCTGAGAGACGCGGCTGTAGTCGTTCCAGTACGAAACGCCAGCCTCCCGAGCAAAGCCCTTAATGTGCATGTCGACAGCTACATGCTCGGCGGAGCCGGCGAGCACGGCGATGTAATCCACGGTCTTCGGACCGACGTACGCGATCCGGCGAAGCGCACGGCGTAGCTCTAGGCCGCGGTCCTCATCCGCCAGAGTGTTGGCCAGATCCGCTACCGTGTCGACTCCTGCCTCGTCGAAGGCTTTGGTGAGTGCAGCAATGACCGCGAGCTTCTGCGGTCCGCGCCACGCGAGCGTGTCAGAGATCGACTCATCCGCCATGCGGCGTCTAAACCCACTCAGCGTGCCAGCATCGGGCCATCGTTCAATCAGTCGGACTACACGAGGACGCACGTGCGTCTTGTACTTTGCCTGTCGCTGAAGCGCCGCATCGCAGATGATCGCGCCCATGTGCTGCCAGCCACGAGCGGACTCTCTAGGTTCGATGCCAGTGGTGCGGACGTGGTCAAGGAGAAGTTGGACTTCGTCTGACGGAACCATAAGCCGATGGTTACATAGATGATCCACGATCTGCGGGTCCTCCCATGTAGGGACGCCTGTCTACGGAGGCGCAGCCGGGCGGATGGCACCGCAAGTCCTAGAAGCGGACGATCTGGACTACGACTAGCGCTACCGCGAGACCCAGTTCTTCCGCGGCCCGCGTTGCTTCCGCACAATCACCTTTACGTTGGAGTACGTCCGGGGCGGTCGCCTCGGACGTTCGTCCGCGGTTCGGGGCGTGGCTCGACAATCACCTGTTGTCGCTGGTGGCTTGGCGTGGAAGGTCACCCCGGACCGTGACGGGTCGTTTCGGCCGCTGATTGAGATGTGTTCGCGAACTTGTCGCTGTGTAAAGGTGTGCCGGCGAAACCACCCTGACGAGCCAACCGCACACGGAAGGACAGTATGGACGAAAAGATCTGGGTAGGAATTGATGTCGGTCGGCATGCGCATCACGCCGCCGCGGTCGATGAGGCGGGAACGGTGCTGTGGTCTCGGCGGCTTCCCAACGATCAACCGGCGATCGAAGCGCTCATGGACCGGGTCGCCGACATGAAATTCGTGGTGTGGGCGATCGACATGACCGCACCGGAATCGGCGCTGCTGAGGGGTGTGCTGGCTGCGCGGCGCCAGCAGATCCGCTACGTGCCCGGCCGGGTCGTGCACAGCATGACCGGTGCGTTCGCGGGTGAGGGCAAGACCGATGCCCGCGATGCGGTCGTGATCGCCCAGACAGCCCGCCTACGTGGCGATCTCGCCACCGTCTCGGCGCCCGACGACGTCGCGATCGAACTCGACCTGCTGACCGGACATCGCAACGACCTCGTCGCTGAACGTACGCGAGGCATCAACCGCCTGCGCGGCCTGCTGACCCGCATCTTCCCTGCACTAGAACGGTGTTTCGACTACTCGACACTGACCGGTCTAACGTTCCTCACCCGCTTCGCCACGCCATCTGCGATCGCTGCGGTCTCTGACGACGAGATCTACGACCACCTGCGCAGTCACGGCGTCCGCCGACCCACGATCCCGAAGATGATCGACAAAGCCCGTGCCGCGGCGGCCGCGCAGACCGTCACCCTGCCTGGCGAGGCGACCACAGCCCTACTGGTGCAACACGCGGCTACCTCGTTGGTCATGCTGACCCGTCAGATCGCCGACCTGGATAAGCAGATCACCGAGGTGTTCCGCCGCCACCGTCACGCACGGATTCTCGAATCCGTGCCAGGCATCGGCACCCGAAGCGGCGCTGAGCTCGTCGCGATCACCGGCGGCGACCTCACTTCGTTCGGCTCGCCCGCCAGACTCGCCGCCTACGCCGGTCTTGCTCCGGTACCGCACGACTCCGGTAACCGCCGGGGAGCCTTGCGTAGACCCCAGCGTTACCACAGAGGACTTCGCAAGGTGTTCTACATGGCCGCACTCAACAGCTCGCAACGCGACGGCCCGTCCCGCGAGTTCTACCAGCGCAAACGACGCGAGAAGCGTTCCCACGTCCACGCTCTCATCGCTCTCGCTAGACGTCTGGTTGACGTGGTCTGGGCACTGATCCGCGACGGTAGGGTGTGGTTGCCGCGGCCGACCGTCGAGCGGGTGTCAGTCGATGAGGTGGGCGCGATGGCTGGATGACTGGCGGGGCCGGTCAGATCTCGGCACGTGCGTGCGTACTAGCGGGACACTGGATGCGTGTCGGTTCGGGTACTCGGCCACCAGCTTGCTCTGCCGACAAGTGTGGCGATGGTCGGCACAACGATGGTGCGGACGATGAAGGTGTCGAGCAGCAGGCCGATGCCGATGATGAGTCCGACCTGGGTCATGATCGAGATGGATCCGGCCATGAGTCCGAACATGCTGGCAGCGAAGATGAGGCCGGCCGAGGTGATGACTGATCCGGTGTTGGTGACGGTTCTCAGGACGCCGATGCGGATGTTGTTTTGGGATTCTTCGCGTAGGCGAGAGATAAGAAGCATGTTGTAGTCGGCGCCGACCGCGACGAGGACTATGAAGGCCAGTAGTGGTACGGGCCAGGCG
>NZ_JANRHB010000041.1:0-47481 GCF_024733855.1 Gordonia sp. GONU | reverse complement strand
TCTTCGTGCCTGAATGTGTTCCTTAGACAAGTCCCATTCTTGCACTGCAGCAAGGCATCTCGCTTCTCAACACCCCATCAAACACCAGAAACCTCACCCCAAATCGGTGCATCCAGGCTCAAGCGGCAGGGGGCCGTCGACTTCGATACGCTCCTTCGTCGCTACTCAGCCCGGCGGCTTGCGCTCCGCACACCTCAGACGGCAGGGGTCAGCGCGTCGGCGTGGGCCCTACGGAGTGATCTCCGTTGAGCCGCTTGCGGATCAGTTCGGCACTGATCAGGCACATCGGCAGGCCGATGCCCGGCCGGGTGCTCGATCCTGCGTAGTACAACCCCTCGACCTTGCGTGAGCGGTTCGTCGAACGCAGGAATGCGCTCTGGCGCAAAGTGTGTGCCGGCCCCAGAGCTCCACCGCACCACGAGTTCACGTTGTCGACGAAGTCCGCGGGACCGACGGTGCGCCGGACGACGATGCGGTCGGCGAGGTCGGGGACACCGGACCACTGTCCGATCATCGCGATGGCACGGTCGGCGACCTTCTCGATGTCGGGGTCGCCGCCACCGTTGACCCCACCGTGTCCCAGACCCGGATCGGGCGGGACCGGGACGAGGATGAAGACGTTCTCGTGACCGTCGGGGGCAACCGACTCGTCGGTCGCCGACGGCTTGCACACGTACAGCGATGCGGGATCGGGTACCCGCGTGGGTGTTTCGAAGATGGCGTCGAAGTTGGTCTTCCAGTCCTCGGTGAAGAACAGCGAGTGGTGGGCCAGTTCGGGCAGCTCACCGCTCACGCCGAGATAGGCCAGCACCGCACCCGGCCCCGAGGTCGCCCGCTCCCAGTACCGCTGCGGGAAGGTCTGCAGGTCGTCGGGGAGCAGCTTCGTCTCGAGGTGGTGCAGGTCGGCCGCACCGACCACGATGTCGGCGAGCACATCTCGCGGGGAACCGTCAGCTCCCTGCACGCGAACCCCGACGACCTCGGCGCGGCGCCGACGTAGACGACCTGGTCGCTTCCGCGTCAGCACGGCGGTCGCCGCCGTACCGGTGTGGATCACCACGCCGCGTTCGCGTGCGACGCGTTCGAGTGCGTCGACGAGAGTCGTGAAGCCGCCCTGCGGATATCGGACTCCGTCGGCGAGATCGAGCCAGCTCATCAGGTGGTACATCGACGGTGTCCGCTCCGGCGACGAACCGAGGAACACCGCCGGGTACCCGAGCACCTGCTGCAGGCGCCGATCGCTGAAGCGCGCGGAGATGAAGGACTGCAACGAGCGGGTCAGCAGTGACACGAGGGTCGGCGCATGCCGCAATACCGGCAGGCTCAGGAACGCGCGTACGGAGTCGAAGCTGGTGTACAGGAACCGTTCGACGGCGAGGTCATATGCCTGTCGCGCGGTCCGGAGGTAGGACTCGAGAGCGGCTCCGGCACCCGGTTCGATCTGCTCGAACACCTCGCGATTGCGCTCGAAGTCGCCGAAGATGTCGATCGGTGGTTCGTCGGAGTCGTTGTCCCCGAAGAAGACTCGGTACCCCGGGTCGAGCCGGACGAGGTCGAGCTGTTCCTCGGTCGAGGTACCGAGCATCTGGAAGTAATGGTCGAAGACCTCCGGCATCAGCCACCACGACGGCCCGGTGTCGAACCGGAACCCGTCGGCGCTCCACAGCCCGGCGCGTCCACCGAGGTCGTCGTTCTTCTCGATCACCTCGACGTCGTGCCCGTCGTGGGCGAGCAGTGCGGCGGTGGCCAGTCCGGCGACACCGCCACCGATGACGACGATTCGTTTGCGTGCGGTCATGAGGTCAATCCCCTCGGTGTGCGCGGCATACCGCGGCGGGCGACGGCGGCGGCCGCGATCTTCGCCTTGCCGGCGTTGGGAACTCGGACGCGTTGCCTCCTGGCCTCGGCGGCCGAGGACTCCCGTAGGCGTGCGGTCAGTTCGGCGAAGAGGTCGTGTGCGGTGCAGACGGCGACCCGGCTGTTCGCCGGAAGGTACGGGATCGCCGCCGCGGCGGCGGTGAGATCGAGATCGATGTCGTCGAGCCACAGCGACCAAGCCCCGTCATCGGGGCGATCGGGGTCCAGGCCGACGAGGTATCGGCGACCCAGTCCGTCACTGTCCTCTCCGAAGTCGCGTAGGAAGTTGATCTTCTGGAACGCGGCTCCGAGACGACGCGCACCGGGCGCGAGGTGCTTGTAGCGGGCCTCGGACTTGGGCTCCTGGGCCAGGAACGCCCGCAGGCACATCAGTCCGACGACCTCGGCGGAGCCGTAGATGTAGGCGGCGAGGCTCTCGAAGTCATGCTCGATCTGCGTGAGATCCGCACGCATGGACGAGAAGAACGGCGTCACGAGGTCCAGGTCGATCCCGACGCGGCGCGCGGTCCGCGCGAAGGCGTGCACGACCAGGTTGCTGCTCGACCCGGTGATCATCGCCGCGGCGGTCTGTTCCTCGAGCTGGTCGAGTTCGTTGCGCCGGTCCACCAGACCCTGCTCGGGCCGCGGTGCGTCGACGATCTCGTCGGCGACGCGGACGAGCGCGTAGATGTTGCGCACGTCGCGGCGGATCGCGGGGGTGAGCAGGCGGGAGGCGAGTCCGAACGAGCTCGAGTACGACCTGATCACCAGCGCCGCACTCGCCTCGGCGACGGCGTCGTACCGACGATGTGGCGGGACCACTTCGGTATGACCGGGTAGATGCATCATCCGACGGCTCCTGCGGTGTGACGATGGGAATGTGAACGACGGGCCGACGACGGCGGGTATGCCGTGTCCGCTGGTCCCGACATCATGGATTCGACGCCCGTGCCGTGATCGGATGGGTCGAATCCACAAGCGCGCCGTCGACGAACCCGTGGGGATCGGGACCCGGGAGCTGCCGCACCTGGTCGGCGAACCAGGGGCTCACCGCCCAGGGAGTGCGTGCCACCAGGTCCCACACATCCGGGACCTCGGCCCAGGCGTACTCGGCGACCTCATCCGGATTCGGCTCGAGCGATCCCACCGGCCGTGCGACGAACACGGGGCAGATCTCGTTCTCGACGATGCCGCTCGCATCGACGGCGCGGTACCGGAAGTCGGGCAGGATGCAGCGCACCTCGTCGACGTCGATCCCGAGCTCACGCTGCGCATACCGGTGCACGGCGTCGACGACGGACTCGCCCGGACGCGGATGGCCACAGAACGAATTGGTCCACACTCCCGGCCAGCTGCGCTTGGACAGGGCCCGACGGGTCATGAGGATCCGGTTGCCGTCGACCAGGTGGCACGAGAACGCGAAGTGCAACGGGGTGTCGACGCCGTGCACGCCTTCGCGGTCGGCGGTACCACACGGTCGGCCGTCGGCATCGGCGAGAACCACCGAGTCGTTGGTCATCTGTTCCTCATCACAAGTCGAGATCGGGGGGCGAGCACAGGCTCACCCGATGTTCGGCACCGAGGCTCCGATCGGATGGGCCGTCGGCACGGGCCGGCCGGCGGGTGATCGGAGCCTCGGCGCACTCGCCTCGATGGTAGGCAGGTCCGGCCGATCAGTCCCGGTCGCCGAAGCCGGCGGCACGCATCAGCGCACACCAGGTGTCCACATAGGCATCGAGGTCGACGTCCCCGACGAGTGACTGCTGCACGACGATGCCCTGCATCACCGACACCATCGGCAAGGCCAGATCTGCCGGATCACCAGGAAGTTCGTGGCCGGCGTCGCGCCACCTGATCAGGACGCGCTCGAAAACTGCGCGGAGCCCCAGGACGATCTCGCGGACGATCTCGCGCAGCTCGGGGTTGTTGGCCGCCTCACCCCAGATGGTCATCACCATCCGGAAGTCGTCGGTCAGCGGTGCGATCTCGGCCATCACGTGCGCCGCGAGCACCCGGACGGCGTTCTCGGGCGAGGCGGGAGCGCCGTCACCGTCGGCGAGGTCGCCGAGGCCCGCTTCGTATGCCTGGAAGACCGACCGCGCGACCGCGGCGATCAGTTGCTCCTTCGACGAGTAGTACGAGTAGACCGCCCCGGCGCTCAGGCCCGACTCCCGGATGACGTCGGACATCGACGCGCGATGGAAACCCTTCTCGGCGAAGCACCGGCGCGCGGCGTCGAGGATCTGCCGGCTCCGCTCGAGCTTGCGTTCCTCGCTGATCTTCGGCATTCGACGAGTATAAAACGAATCTTCGTTCTTGATTGATCATCCATCCGGGGTGCATACTTCTAAAACGAGAGTTCGTTCTTTTTGGGAGGTCGCGATGACCACGTACATCGAACCGTCAGATCAACTGCCCCTCACCGAGAAGAGGTCGGAGCCCGCGCCTCACGGACCGTCCTGGCGACTTGTTGCCGTGCTCGTCCTCGCCATACCGATCGTCGTCAGCACGATCGCCGCCATGTTCGTCTCCCTCGCGGTGGACCCCGAGCCGCACGACGTCCCCCTCGGCCTGGTCGCGCCGGCACGCGCCGCACAGGCCATCGAGTCCGCGCTGGCCGCCCAGGCCGGAGACGACGCCTTCGTCGTCGAGCAGTTCGCCGACGCCGCCGCCGCCCGGCGTGCGATCGAGACCCGCGACATCGTCGGCGCCGTCACCGTAGGCGCGCAGGGCGTCACCGTCCTGACGTCCGAGGCGGGATCGCCGGCGCTGGCGCAGATCGTGGCCGGGGTCGGGACGGGCATCGCCACCGCGCAGTCGTTGCCGGTCACCACCGAGTCGGTGGTCGCTCCGCCGTCCACCGATGCCCGCGGCACCGGATTCGCGGCCGGTCTGCTCCCGCTGCTCATCGCGGGTATCGCACTCGGCGCATCGGCCGCGATCGCTCTCGCCGGGCGGGTGTGGATGCAGGCCACCGTCGTCCTCATCGGCCCACTGGTCGCCGGACTCGGTTTCGCGGCGGTCTGGTCGTGGCTGGGCGTGATCGACGGACGCGTGGTGCCGGTCGCCATGGCGCTGGCGCTTCTGATCGGCGCCATCTCCTGGTTCGCCGCCGGCGCCGGCGCACTCCTCGGGACACCCGGCGTCGGTGTCGCGGCGATCCTGATGATGCTGATCTCCAACCCGCTCTCCGGGCTCGCCTCCTCGCCGTATCTGCTCCCCGCGCCGTGGGGAACGCTCGGCCAGTGGCTGCCGACCGGAGCGGGCGGCACCCTCACCCGGTCGGTCGCCTACTTCCCCGACGCCTCGACCGCCGGTCCGGTGTGGATCCTGCTCGGCTGGATCGCCGCCGGCGCAGTCCTGCTCGCGCTCGCCGGCCTACGCCAGCGACGAGTCTGAGTCAGGCGGGCGGCCGCGGGTCTGCCGGAACACCGCGACGAACAGCTGGAGAAGGCCGATCATCGCCAGGATCGCACCGACCCCGGCGATGAGCGCCGCCAGCGCGTCGGCATCACCGTCGGACAGACCGACCTGCCACACGACGGTGGCCGCGACCGTCGCAACCAAGGCGAGGATGACGCGCGAGGGCCGCTCCCAGACCGTGACCCTTCCGGGGCCGGCCATCCCGGCCGCCTGGGCCGTCGCCCGAGTTCCCTCCAGGAACAGGGTCAGCACCGCGATCACCACCCCCAGCCACGGAGGCGCACCGGCCATCACGACGATTCCCGCGAGGAAGATGTCCGACCAGCGATCGGCCATGGTGTCGAGAACCCGGCCCCATTGCGTCGCCGAACCGGTCTGGGCGGCGATGGCGCCGTCGACGCCGTCGAGAACGGCGGCCACCAGGATGAGG
Organism: Gordonia sp. GONU; assembly: GCF_024733855.1. Lineage (NCBI taxonomy): Bacteria > Bacillati > Actinomycetota > Actinomycetes > Mycobacteriales > Gordoniaceae > Gordonia > Gordonia sp. GONU. The sequence continues at coordinate 41,771 of NZ_JANRHB010000041.1, read as the reverse complement.
ACAGCCGCCACTGCGAACCATTCGGGTCCGGCAAAGGTCACCGCGAACGCGATTGCGGTGACCGCGGCCCCGCAGACGGTGATCGCGTTCGGCGTGACACCCAACCGCACGAGTGGTCGCGCACACGCGTTGCTGAGGAGAACCCACCGTTCGACCCAGAACGATGCGCGTGGATCGATTCCGCCGTGCAGCTCCGACCACGCGTCGAGCACGGTGTCCCGGTGCGACCTACGTGCGCGCCGTCGGTCACCGGCGAGGCGACGTGGTTCAGCCGACACGGTCGTCGACCCGAGCGCCGTCGAGGGCGTGCCCGAGAGCCCATCCGACGATCACCAGCACGTGCAGGACGTAGAGCCAGAGCCCGACCGCCACCACTCCACCGATGACGCGCAGGCCGCCGTAGGGGATACCGACGTCGATCGGCAGGGACAGGAACAGCAGGAATCCCTGCGCGAATCCGGCGATGAACGACGCCGTGACGAGCGCGGTGACCCCGGCGACCGCCAGGCTCGGACGCCCTGGGGTCACCTTCCAGTACACCCACGTCAACGCCACCGCGAGACTCAGCCAGACGGTGACGAATCCGACGACCACACGGGTCGCGAGGTCCCAGAAACCTCCGGAGCCACCGCCGTCGGGCGCCAGTCCCGTGATCGACCCGCCGACCGTGACCGCGATGTGCGCCAGCGGCGGGACCAAGACGAACAGCGCGAGGACCGACAACCGGGATCGCCACCCGGTGAAGCGATCCCGTTTCGGATAGAAAGTCAGGCAGGCCCGGCGTAGGCCCTCCCCGTAGAACGATGCCGGGAAGAGGAGTACGAGAGCGCTCAGCACGGACAGTCCGGTGCCGATCAGAACCGCCTCGTCGAAGACCCCTCGGGCGCCCATGTCGGGTGGGATGAGCACGTCGAGACCCAGCCACGTGCTCTCCGCGGACGACGCCCCGCGAATCCACGTGGTCGACCAGATGCCCAGCAGCACCCACGGCACCACGGCGATCGCGGCGTAGTAGGTCAGTGTCGCCGCGGCGGCAGCGAGGTCGCCGCGGGCGAGGACGGCCCGGGTGTCGGACACCACCGCACGCACATCGAACGACCGCGTCTCGGGCACGCAAGTCGCCGGCGGGGCAGAGGAACTGAGGGTCACCCTGTCCGGTGTACCGGAAAAAGGTCTCGACTAGGCACGTCGCGGGCGGGCAATCCGGGCATCGATGTCACAGCGAGGTCACACCGACGCGAAGAGCGCGATCGCCATCCCGATCATGATGACCGCCACGACGGCGTCGAGGATCTTCCACGCGCGCGGGCTGGCGAAGATGTGGGACAGCCGGCGGGCGCCTCCACCGAGCGCGGCGAACCACACGATGCTGGCCAGACACGCCCCGATGGCGAAGGCCCACTTGCCGTTTCCGTGACCGTTGGCGATCGCACCCATGGTCAGGACGGTGTCGAGGTAGACGTGCGGATTGAGCCAGGTGAGCGCCAGCGCGGTGCCGACGGCGACCCACCGACCGGCCGATTCGGCCTCGTCGGCGTTCGCGGCGATGGCCTCGTTGCTGCGGAGACAGCGTTTCGCGGCGAGCAGTCCGAGCCCGAGCACATAGAGACCGCCGACGATCTTGGCGACGGTGATCACCTGAGGGTGGGCGGCGACGATCGCGCCGAGTCCCGCCACCCCCGCGACGATCAGCACGACGTCGGAGATCGCGCACACGGCCACGATCACACCCGTGTGCCGGCGTGTGACGCCCTGCCGGAGGACGAAGACGTTCTGCGGACCGATCGCGACGATCAGGCCCGCGCCGGTGAGCAGCCCGGCGATCGCGGGGAGGAGGTAGGTGGACACCCTGCGAACGTTATGACCGCCGCGTCGATCAGTACAGCGAATGTTTCTGATGAATCATGAGCTGTACTTCATCTAGCGTGGTCGCATGGACATCAGCCAGGAAGGTCTGCGCACGCTGGCGGCGGTCGTGCGTGAAGGGACGTTCGACGCGGCGGCGGCGTCGCTGCACATCACGCCCTCGGCGGTGAGTCAGCGGATCAAGGCGCTGGAGTCGGCGGTCGGCCGGGTGGTGCTGCGCCGGACCAAACCGGCGTCGGCGACCCCCGACGGCGAGGTGCTGGTCCGGCTCGCCAGGCAGTGGGAGTTGCTGCTCGCCGAGACCCGCGCCGAGTTCGTCGGAGACCCCGGCGACGACGATGCCCCGGTCACCGCACGGCCCCGGGTTCATCTCCCCATCGCGACGAATGCGGACTCGCTGGCGACCTGGCTGCTTCCGGTTCTTGCCCGGTTCCACCGGGAGCACGCGGTGGCGGTCGAGGTGTTCCGCGACGACGAGACGCGCAGCGGCGCTCTGCTGAAGTCGGGTGACGTACTCGCCGCGGTGACGTCGGAACCCCTGGCCGTGCGTGGCTGCACCCTCCACCCGCTCGGCAGCATGCGGTATCTGCCCGTCGCGACACCGGAATTCATCGAGACCTGGCTGCCCGACGGTCTCGACGCCGAGGCTTTGTCGAAGGCCCCGATGGTCCAGTTCGACCGCAACGACCACATCCAGCTGAACATGGTCGCGGCGCTGGCCGGCCGCGCCGTCGATCCGCCGGCCGCCTACATCCCGGCGTCGACCGAGTACCACCGTGCGGTGACCCTCGGAATCGGTTGGGGCGCAGTACCCGTCGTCCAGATCCGCGAGGCACTCGACGACGGCCGGGTGCACCTGATCGCCGACCATCACCTCGACGTCCCGCTCTACTGGCAATACTGGAAGCTCAGTTCGCCTCTACTGCAACACCTCACGGACCTGGTGCTCGCGGGCGCCGCGGAGGTGCTGCGGTAACCCGAGACAGCGGCGGACTGGTCAGTCGTTGACCGCCACCAGCGTCGGCGGCACATCGTCGACGAGTGGGTTCTCGATCTCGTCGCGCCACATGCGGGCCGCGACGTAGAACGCCCACGCGATCGGCACCGGCAGGAGACCGGCCAGGACGAACGTCGCGGTCAACCCGATCGCCGACGAGACCGGAGCGGCGATCGCCATCGACACCGGCATCAGCGCGACCGACACGAAGAAGTCGAGACTTGCTATCCGGCCGAGCAGTGCCGGCGGGACACGACGCTGAAGCAGCGTCCCCCACAACACCATCGGGCCGTCGAACAGGACTCCCATACCGAAGCCCGCCGCGACGAACAGCCAGGTCGAATCGGCGACCCCCATCAGGACGAGCGGCACGCTCGAGAACGACCAGACCCCGAACATGACCGTCAGATACCGCCGGGGCATCGGCAGCGACGCGAACACCAACGATGTGACGGCCGCGCCGATACCGAATCCGGCCAGCACCCACGCATGCTGCGAGGCGCCACCCTCGACGCGCTCACGCAGGGCGAAGGGCACGAGCACCTCGATCGGACCCAGGGTCGCCAGCACCAGGACACACGCGAAGAACAGCGTCCCCCACAGCCACGGGGTGCGGATCATGTACACGAAGCCCTCGACGAGGTCGACGACCACACCGCCGGCCCCTGCGCCGGTGGGCGCGATCTCCGACTCGGAACTCGCCGGTTCGCCCAGTCGTCGCGACGTCACCGGGGTCATCACCAGATAACAGAACCCCGACGCGATGGACGCGATCGCGGCCAGCACGACCGCCTGCCCCGGCGCGGTGGCCCCGATGACGGCCCCGGCCACCATCGGACCGACCGCCTGGAACACCACCGGGCGGAAGAAGCCCTCGATACCGTTCGCCGCCTGCAGTTCCGACGACGAGACCACACCGGGCAGCAGCGCCGAGTATGCCGGGTAGTACATGCCCATCGTGGCGCCCGCGAGCAGCGATGCCACCACGACCATCCAGAGATCGAGAACACCGGCCACGGACGCCACACCGACGGCGCCGAAGGCCACCATCTTGGTGACTTCGAGGCCGATCATGATGTGGCGCTGCGAGATCCGGTCGGCCAGCACACCGCCGGCGAGGGTCGAGACGAGCATCCCGACCGCTGCCGTCCCGGTCGCCAGCGACACCTGTCCCGGTCCGCCACCGAGGGCGATGACCTGCCAGATCACCGCGATCGTCCAGATCCCGTCACCGAACATCGCCAGGATCAGGCCCGACGCCAACAGCCGGTACTGCCGTCGCGCCAGGGGCTTCAGGGCGCGCGGCAGACGGGTGTCGACGTCGGTGCTCACCCCTCGAGCTTGCCGGACGCCGACGTTCTCAGGCCAGCGAATTTCCGCCGGTGAGGACGATCAGCTCGCCCGGCGGGAGGCCTTCTTGGCGGGCGTCTTCTTCGCCGTGCTCTTGGAGCCCGACGATCCAGAGCTGCTCTTCGAGGTCGCCTTCTTGGCGGGAGCCTTCTTCGCCGCGGCCTTCTTGGCGGGAGCCTTCTTGGCAGCCTTCTTCTCGGCCGTGTCCTTCTTGTCCGCCTCGTCCTCGTCGGAAGCCCCGCGGTCCTTCACCGAGGCACGCAGAGCCGCAAGCAGATCCGCGACCTCGGAATCCTCCTCGCCGGGCTTCTCCTCATCCGACTCGGGGAACGCCTCGCTGCCCTCGGCTTTCGCCTCGATGAGTTTGGCCAGCTCGTTCTGATAGGTGTCCTCGAACTCGGACGGATCGTAGTCGGAGGCCATCGACTCGATCAGCGACGCCGCCATCTTCAGTTCCTGGTCGCGGATCTCGGTGTCCTCGTCGAGAAAACCGAAGTCGGGTTTGCGAACTTCATCCGGCCATAGGAGTGTCTGCAGGGTCATCACGCCGTCGACGACGCGCAGCGCCGCGACCCGCGTGCGGTTCCGCAGGGTGAACGTCGCGATCGCCAGGCGATCGGTTTCCTCGAGCGCCTTGGCCAACAGCACATAGGCCTTGGGCGACTTCGACGACGGTTCCAGGTAATACGGTTTGTCGAAGTAGATCGGATCGACCTGTTCGACCGGCACGAACTCGAGGATCGAGATCTCCGGGCTCTTCTGCACCGGCAGCGTCGACAGGTCGTCCTTGGTCAGGATCACCGTCTCGCCCGATTCCGATTCGTAGGCGTTGGCGATGTCGGAGTAGTCGACCTCGGAGTCGGTTCCCTCGCGCACGCGCCGGTAACGGATGCGGGTGCCGTCGGAGGAGTCGACCTGGTAGGACTTGCGGTCGTGACTCTCCGTCGCGGAATAGACCTTGACCGGTACATTCACCAGGCCAAAGCTGAGATCGCCCTTCCAGATCGAGCGCATGTCGGCCATTGTGCCAGGAGTTCGTGTGCGACGTCGGCAACCGGGCGCAAACACGTCCGGGCCGACACCCGCGCAGGCGATCCACCGGCCTCCGGCCGTCGGGTGTGGACAATGGAGTGATGGCAGGCGGAGAGATCCTGGAGGTCGACGGCCGCCGGATCTCGATCACCAATCTCTCCAAGGTGCTCTATCCGGCGACCGGGACACGCAAATACGACGTCATCGACTACTACTCGCGCATCGCCGATGTGATGCTGCCGCACCTGCGGAACCGCATCGTCACCCGCAAACGCTGGCCCAACGGTGTCGAGTCGACGCCGTTCTTCGAGAAGGATCTGCCCGACAGCGCGCCCGACTGGGTTCGCCGCCATGGCATCCAGCACAGCGAGCGGGTCATCGAATACGCGCTGGCCGAGGATCGCGCCACGCTCGTCTGGCTGGCCCAGATGGCTGCGCTCGAGATCCATGTCCCGCAGTGGCGGCTGCCGATCGGCCCCGACGGCGAACGCATGGCCAACCGGATCGTCTTCGACCTCGACCCCGGTCCGCGTGTCCCCCTGCACGAGACCGCGGCCGTGGCGGTGGAGATCCGCAACTGGCTGGGCGGCACCACCACCTACCCGGTGACCAGCGGCGGCAAGGGTATTCACATCTACGCCCGGCTGCCCAAACCGGTGAGCTCGGAAGCCGCCCGGAAGGTCGCCCGTGAGGTGGCCGACGAGTTCGCGCGGCAGCACAGTGATTTCATCACCGCCAACATGTCGAAGAAGATCCGCGACGACAAGGTCTTCATCGACTGGAGTCAGAACAACGCCTCGAAGACCACCCTGTCGCCGTATTCGCTGCGCGGACGCGAACAACCGTGGGTCGCCGCGCCCCGTACCTGGGATGAGATCGAGGACCCCACTATCGCCCAGTTGCTCTACACCGAGGTCCTCGACCGAGTGGCCGACGTCGGCGATCTCCTGGCGGGTCTCGACGCTCCGTACGACGACGATCCGGCCACCTCGGACGACGTCGTCGGTTCCTCCGATACCGGTGACGATCTCGCCGACCCGGACACGTTGCGGGAGAACATCACCTCCGACGACCATGACGGCGCCGGCGACGACCACGCGGAGGAGACGCGGTCGGGTCAGATCATCAATCTGCGTGAGTACCGTCGTAAACGCGACGAGTCGAAGACGCCGGAACCCTTCGGCGACGAGAACCATCGGCAACGCCTCCGGGAATCGGAGGACGACGTGGACGAGGATCATCCGGAATCCGCGCCCCGCGCACCGATCTTCGTGATCCAGGAGCACCACGCACGGCGACTCCACTACGACTTCCGTCTCGAACACGACGGCGTGCTGGTCTCGTGGGCGGTGCCGAAGAACCTCCCCACCGATCCGGACCAGAACCGACTCGCGGTCCAGACCGAGGACCATCCGATGGATTATGCCGACTTCGAGGGCGACATCCCGGCCGGGGAGTACGGCGGTGGTCACGTATCGATCTGGGACAAGGGCACTTTCGAGCTGGAGAAGTGGCGGGAGAAAGAGGTCATCGTCCGCCTGCACGGCGAGCGGCTCCAGGGCAGGTACGCACTGATCCGCACCGGTGACAAGAACTGGCTCGCCCACCTGATGACCGACGAGCCGCGCCCCATGGTTCCCGACAGTCTCACTGATCCCAGACCGATGCTCGCCACCGACGAGCCGATCGACAAGCTCAACGGGCGCGACTGGGCGTTCGAGGGCAAATGGGACGGTTATCGACTCCTGGTGCGGTCGATCGGCGGCGAGTTCCGGCTGACGTCCCGCTCGGGGATCGACATGACGAACGATTTTCCCGAATTCGCCGGAATCACCGACGATCTCGGGCTCATGGATGTGGTGCTCGACGGTGAGGCGGTGGCCATCGACTCCAGCGGCCGAACCAACTTCACGCTGTTCACCTCGCGTAAGCACACCGAGGAGCCGTACACACTCAAGCTGCACCTGTTCGACATCCTGTATCTGAACGGGACGTCGTTGCTACGCAAGCCGTGGTCCGTACGGCGCGAGATCCTCGAGGAACTCGCGCCGGCCTTTCGTCGCTCGACGTACATCGATGTGCCGCCGCTGCTTCCGACGCCGGCGAGTGCGGCGATCGAGTACAGCCGCGAACACAACCTGGAAGGTGTCGTCGCCAAACGCCGTGACTCGGTGTATCAACAGGGCCGACGCTCCACCAAGTGGCTCAAGCACAAGAACTGGAGCGACATCGAGGTGGTGGTCGGTGGCTATCGTCCCGGGCGCGGCAACCGGTCGCACACCGTCGGATCGCTTCTGCTCGGCCTGCCCGAGGAGACCGGGCTGCGCTACGTGGGCCGCGTCGGAACCGGATTCACCGACGCGCAGTTGCGCTCTCTCGCCGAGGAACTCGAACCGCTGAAGATCTCGCGGTCCCCATTCCTCGAGAAACTCGACCGTCCCATCGCGTCGAGCGCGGTCTGGGTTCTGCCCAAGATCGTCGGCGAGGTGCGCTTCATGGACTGGACCACCGCCGGCCATCTGCGCCACCCGAGTTGGCGCGGTATACGCCGGGACAAACTACCCGGGGACCTCTGATGACATATTCCGCCGACCCACCGACGAACAAGCTCGACCGCTCTGTGGTCGTGACCGGTCTCGTGATCGTGTCGGGGATGATCATGGTGGTTCTCGACACCACCATCGTCAACGTCGCCCTGGACTCGCTGAGCTCCGAACTCGACGCCTCGCTGTCGACGACCCAGTGGGTGGTCACGGGTTACCTGCTCGCAGTGGCCCTGGTCATCCCCCTGACCGGCTGGGCGATGGATCGCTTCGGGCCGAAACCGACCTGGATAACCGCGGTGACGCTGTTCGTCGCGGGATCCGCGCTCTGTGCGGCGGCCTGGTCGATCGAGAGCCTCATCGTGTTCCGCATCCTGCAGGGACTCGGGGGCGGCATGCTGCTGCCGGCCGGACAGGCCATCATCACCCGCGCCGCGGGCCCGGACCGGCTCGGCCGCGCGATGGCCATCCTCGGCGTCCCCATGCTGCTCGGACCCGTCCTCGGACCGGTGATCGGCGGTCTGCTCGTCGAATACACGAGCTGGCACTGGATCTTCCTGGTCAACGTGCCGGTCGGCATCGTCGCAGTGGTCCTCGCGGCGTGGAAACTGCCGCACGGAGACAAAGCACCGGACCGTGACCGCCTCGACCTCCTCGGTCTCGCCGTACTCTCCGGCAGCCTGGTCTGCCTGCTCTACGGGCTGTCCCGTGCGAGCTCCCATGGTGGTTTCGGCGATGCGGATGTACTGGGGTGGCTCATCGGCGGTGTCGTGGGTCTGAGCCTCTACACGTGGCACAGCCTGCGCAAGGGCGCCGACTCGATCGTCGACGTCCGGCTCCTCACCAACAGGGTGTTCGCCGCGGGCACGGTCACGGTGTTCCTCGTCGCGATCGGGCTCTTCGGCGGCATGCTCCTCCTTCCGCTCTACTACCAGACCGTGCGTGGTGAGGGCGCACTTGATGCCGGCCTGCTGCTCGCGCCGCAGGGACTCGGCGCGATCGTGGCAATGGTGATCGGCGGACGGATCACCGACCGGATCGGCGCCGGGTACGTCGTGCCGGTCGGTGTCGTGCTGGCGATGGTCGGCACGTACCCGTTCACCCACGTGGGTGCCGACAGTTCCTATCTGTGGCTGAGCATCGCCCTGTTCGTGCGCGGTATGGGCCTGGGTTCGGTGATGATGCCGACGATCTCGGCCGCCTACAGCGATCTGAGCAAGGAGGTCGTGACGCGCGCGGCCCCCACCCTCTCCGCGATTCAGCAGGTCGGGGCGTCGTTGGGCAGTGCCCTGCTGGTCACCGCCCTGACGCAACGACTCACGCACGAGCTGTCCTCCCGAGGCCTGTCCGCGCCGGGTGGCGGTAGCGACCAGATAGGTTCCGTCCCACCGGAAGCCATGCCCGTCGTCGGTCCGATCCTCGCCGACGCATTCGGCTACGCCTTCTGGGTCGCGTTCGCACTCACGGCGGTGATCTTCCTGCCCGCGATCTTCCTGCCGCGGCACCGAACCCGGGAAGCGGCCGCGGCGCCGCCCGCCGGACTCTGACGGTTTCGCGGGCACGACCTGAATGCAGCAGCCCACCAGGAGGAGTCACCCATGACACCCGACGTCCACGGCGAGACGATCACGGTCCCCGCAGCCTACGGCGACACCGAGATGTATGTGACCCGGCCGGCAGCCGCGGACGAGTCGCCGCTCCCCGGCGTCCTGTTCATCACCGATGTGATCGGACTCCGCCCGCGCACCCGCGCGATGGCCGACCGCATCGCGTCGTGGGGTTACGTCGTCGCAGTGCCCCATCTCTTCTACCGGTACGGCACCGCCGACGAGTGGGCCCCGGCCGACGATCCGCTGCTGCCCGGGGCTCTCGGCGCATTCTTCCGGGCGGCGATGCCCCGCGCGTCGACTCTCACATTCGACGTCGCCCGCGCCGACCTCGTCTCCTACCTCGACGCCCTGCGCTCGGTGCCCGGTGTCTCGTCCGGCCCGATCGGCGTCACCGGCTACTGCATGGGCGGCCGGCTGGCGCTGAACCTGGCGGCCGCGCGTCCCGCCGAGGTCGCCGCCGTCGGGATCTTCCACACCGGCAAGCTCGTGACCGAGGACTCCGACAGCCCTCACCTCCATCTCGTCGACATCGACGCGTTCGTGCTGGCCATCCACGCCGACAAGGATCGCTCGCTGCCCCGCACCGCCATCGCCCGGTTCGAGCACGCACTCATCTCGAGTGGGGTCACCCATTCGGCGACCGTCTACCCGGGGGCCGAACACGGGTACACGATGTCCGACATCCCCGCCTACCACCACGAGGCCTGTGAACACCATTTCACCGAGCTGGAGGCGCTGTTCCGGCGAACCCTCACCACCTGAGCGCCGGCCGGGACCAGTGCGCCATCAGACCTACCGGCCGGTCAGACGAATGAGCCACACCAACGCGAGCGGAGTGTGTTTCGACTCGTGGCGCCACCGTGGTGCGCGTCGCAGCCGGGCCTAGGACTAGCCTCGTGGGAGTCAGTGACCGTGACAGGAGCTCTTCGTGTTCGTTGTCGCCCACATCAGCGACCTTCATTTCAACGGGACGCGGTTCAACCGAAGCCGCATCCAGTCGACGCTGAGCTACATCAACGCGCGGGCAGCCGGAATCGACGCTCTGCTGGTTACCGGTGACATCGCCGACGAAGGTATGCCGAGCGAGTACCGAGAGGCCTTCGGCGTTCTCCAGAGTCCCCTGCCGATGCTCATCACCGCCGGCAACCACGACGTCCGCGAACCGTTCAGTGCCACACTGCTCGGCGCCGAGACCTCCGGACCGATCAACCACGCCCGACGCGTCGGCGACGTGTTGTTCCTGATGTGCGACAGCTCGATCCCCGGACGCAACGACGGCTACATCGACGACGAGACGCTAACCTGGATGTCCGCTCGACTCGAGGCGGAGGACCCGCAGACGCCCGTGTTCATCGCCTTCCATCACCCGCCCGTCGAGCTGCACATGCCGTTCATGGATTCGATCCGGCAGACCGGTGAGGAGCGACTGGTCCCCCTCGTCGAACGCCACCCGAACATCGTCGCGTTCCTGTGCGGCCACGCACACACGCCCGCGGTGACCCGATTCGCCGACCGCCCACTGTGCGTCGCGCCGGGCGTCGCGTCGACGCTGAACCTCCCGTTCGAGGGCAACGAGGTCGTCAATCGCGGCCAGCCGCCCGGTATCGCCTTCCACATTTACGACAAGGGCCGACTCGTCACCCACTACCGATCGGTCATGTTCTGACCGACCTCAGCCCTCGGTCCCCGAACCGATGGCCGACGACCCGGCGTCGAGCAACTGCTTGAGGACCTGGCCACCGATGTCGGCGAGCAGACCGGGGCCGGGATCGGGGAGGTTCTGCGGGAGCGCTCCGGGTTGGTGGGTCGTGGGGATTCGCGCGGTCCGGGTGGCTTCGAGCCGGATACCCCGCGTCTGATCTTTGGTCAGCGGAGTGAGGTACTTGCTGAGATCGGTGGCGGTGGTGAGGGTTCCGACGACCCGCAGTCCGGTCGCCCCGAAGTCCGCGGCACCGCGACGGATGTGGTTGGGCGAGGTGACCAGGACGATGTCGCGAATGCCTTTCGCACGCAGGATCTCCGACGTGTTCTGCGCGTTGGCGACGGTCGATCCCGACTTGTCCTCGGTCAGGATGCGCGTGGCGGCGACGCCGTTGTCGATCAGCCAGGTCTTCATCGCGGCGGCCTCGGTGATGCCGTTCTTGGGCACCCCGCCGGTCACGACGATCGGTGCAGCCGTGGTGATCTCGGCCTGCGATTTGCCCGCCGACACCCGATTCACCAACTCCGGGGCCATTTTTCCGTTGGCGTTCAGGCCGAATCCGAGAACGACGATCGCGACCCGCCCGGCAACCGGCTTGGGCGTGGTGTCCGGCACGATCCGCGCAGCCGTGGCGACGCCGGAGATCACGTTGCGTGCTGTGGTGGCCAGGAGTGGATTCAGCACACGCAAGCGACTCAGGGCGGCGTTGCTGACCGAGGCATCGTCGATCTGGTCGGACCAGATCGCCTGCAGTGCAAGCGCATCGGTGTCTGCGGGCGCAATCGTCAGCGCCTGCTGCAGGGCCGCGAGACCGCCGGCCACGTCCCCGTTGGCGAACTTCGACTGCGCGTCGTTGTACAACCCGGCCGGGTCGACGGCATCCGCCACCGTCACCACACTCGCGCCGTCGGCGGGGAGCGACCCGACGGCCACACCACCGAGCGCGGCAACCGCGATGGTGGCGGCAGCCGCCAGCCGAAAGCGCTTCACTCTGGTAACACCAGTCACTCGCGTAACAGTAGGAGAGGTGCGCAACGGCCCCGCACCCGTCCGATTCCAGATCGATAACGGGTGCGGGGCCGGTCCGGAGCGCGCCGCGGTCGGCGATCAGCGGCGCAGGCCGGCGACCTTCAGCAGTTCCGGTCGACGCAGGACGAGTCCGATCCACATCAGGACGCCGAGGTAGACCGCGAACAACACCGTGCTGAAGAGCGGTTCCTCGATCCGCATGTTCGCGGTGACCGCGCCGCCGAGGTAGGCGGTGATGCCGAGCGCGCCCAACACGGCGGTCCGCGGGATCGCATACACGACAAGGCAGATGAGCAACACGATGCCCATGACGATGGCCTGGTCGGAGTCGAAGCCGAGCTTCTCGGTGCCGTCGACCACCGACTGCGGTCGGGTCAGCTTGCCCACGACGTCGAATGCGAGGAATGCGCCGACGAGCACGCTGATCACGATCCCGCTGATGCGGCGCCGGTTTCGGCCCCGGCCGGTGTCGGACGGACGCGTTGTGGTGGTGTCGGTGGTCATGATGTTCTCCCTTGTGGACGAGCGGTCTGGTTGTCGTGCAGGGATAGACACCGCTCGTGCGGAAAACTCATCGATGGATCACCCGGCGCACTCTCCGGCGGTCGTCAGCTTCACCACCGGGTACTCGCGGGTCGCCTTCTTCTGATACTTCGCGTACCTGGGTTGCGCACTGACGACCGCATTCCACGCGGCTTCTCGTTCCGGGCCGGTGAGGACCACCGGCGTGACCGGAACCGGTTGTGCGCCGTGCCGTTCCACGGCGGCGGCGTCGGGATGCGCCACGAGGTTCGCATACCAGTCCGGATTGCCCTCTCCACCACCGGAAGCGACGACCAGCCAGTCGCCGTCGTAGGGGAACCAACTGAGCGGTGTCTCTCGTGTTCGGCCCGACTTGCGTCCTTTGGTGCGCAGGATGACCATGTCCATCCCCCACATCGTCCCGCTCTTGGTGCGAATCCGGGCCACGGTGCGCTCATTCATCTTCCGCTGATACCACTGCCAGACAGACATGACTCTCCTTTGGTTCGCTCTCTGACCCTGTCGTCTGACCAGACGCTAACCGCCAGACACGCGCGGCCGCTTCTCGATTCCTGCTCGATACGCGCCCGGCACACAAAAGACCCCCGGCAGCCTCACCAAACGTGGACTGCCGGGGGTCTTCTGAGTGTGTTCTCTTCTACAGCGCCTTGAGTTCCTCGATGACGCTGTCGACGCTCTTCTTCGCGTCGCCGAAGAGCATCGAGGTGCCGTCGGCGAAGAACAGCGGGTTCTCGATGCCGGCATAGCCCGAACTCATCGACCGCTTGAGCACGATCACCGACCGTGCCTCGTCGACGTTGAGGATCGGCATGCCGTGAATCGGGCTGCTCGGGTCGTTGCGCGCCGCGGGGTTGGTGACGTCGTTGGCGCCGATGACGATCGCGACATCGGTACGGCCGAACTCGCCGTTGATGTCATCCATCTCCTTCATCGCGTCATATGCGACGTCGGCCTCGGCCAGCAGCACGTTCATGTGACCGGGCATACGACCGGCGACCGGGTGGATCGCGTACTTGACCTCCACCCCCTTGGCCTCGAGCAGGCTCGCCATCTCCTTGACCGCATGCTGGGCCTGCGCGACGGCCAGACCGTAACCGGGCACGACGATGACCTGATTCGCGTACGCCATCTGGATCGCGGCATCCGCGGCCGAGGTGGCCTTGACCGTGCCGCCCTCACCGCCGGGACCACCGGCAGCCGCGGCGTCGCCACCACCGAAGGAACCGAACACGATGGCCGGGATCGACCGGTTCATCGCCTTGGCCATCAGGTTGGTCAGGATCGAGCCCGACGCGCCGACGATCATGCCGGCCACGATCAGTGCCGTGTTGTCCAGCGCGATACCCGCAGCGGCCGCCGACAGACCGGTCATCGCATTCAGCAGCGAGATGACCACCGGCATGTCCGCGCCACCGATCGGGAACACCACGAACAGACCCATCACACCGGCGGCGAGCAGCAGCCCGACCATCCACCAGACGCTCGCCCCGCCACCGTCAGCGGCGTCGACGCCCAGGTAGATCGCCAGTCCCAACGCGACCAGCAGCAGCACGATGTTGGCCGCCTGGAACAGCTTCGCATTCGCCACGAAGGTCTTCTCCAGACCCTTGGGCATGATCTCCTGCAGCTTGGCGAACGCCACCAGCGAGCCCCAGAACGAGATCGAACCGATGATCGCCGCAATCAGCGAGCCGACCACCAGCGGCGAGGCCGGTTCGGTGTTGTGGAAGACCGAGAACCCGGAGGTCTCGATGAACTCCGCCCATGCGATCAGCGCCACCGTGCCGCCGCCGACACCGTTGAACAGCGCGACCAGCTGCGGCATGGCCGTCATCTTGGTCTTCAGCGCCGGCGGAATGCCCAGCACCACACCGAGAACCAGACCGATGACGATCAGGATCCAGTTGATCGTCGGCACCCCGACGGTCGAATGACCGTCCTCGCCGACCGCACCCGAGTTGTAGATGTAGAGCAGGGTCGCGGCCACGGCCAGACCCATACCGGTCGCGGCGATCCAGTTGCCGCGCACCGCGGTCTTGGGTCCGGTCAGACCCATCAGACCGTAGATGAACAGCGAGAACGACACGATGTAGAGGGCCATCACCAGATACGAGACGCCCTCGCTGGGCGTGTGCTCGCCTGCCGCGAGCACCAACTGTGACACCGATGATTCCTGGGCGCCGATCACTTGGCGGCCTCCTTCTTACCCTTGAACATGCCCAGCATCCGGTCGGTGACCGCGAAGCCACCGATGACGTTGAGCGTGCCGAACACCAGCGCGACGAACGCGATGATGCGCACGCCCCATCCGGCGTCGGCGGGCAACTTGCCCAGGACCACCAGCGCGCCGAGCACGACGATGCCGTGAATGGCGTTGGTACCCGACATCAGCGGGGTGTGCAGGGTGTTCGGAACCTTCGAGATGACCGCGAAGCCAACGAATCCGGCCAACACCAGGATCGCGAGATTCGCGAGAAGTCCGGCGTACATCAGGCAGACACCCCCTCAGAGGTTGCACGGGTGACGCACGCAGCGGCCACCACTTCGTCACCGAAATCCGGTGTGATGGCACCGTTCTCGTCGAGCATCAGCTCGATCAGCGCCAGCAGGTTCTTCGAGTACAGCTCGCTGGCATGCTCGGGCATGGTCGCGGGAAGGTTCAGCGGCGCGGTGATCGTCACGTCATGTTTGACGACCGTCTCACCGGGCTCGGTCAGCTCGCAGTTGCCGCCGGTCTCCCCGGCCAGATCCACCACGACACTGCCGGGCTTCATGCCCTCGACCGCAGCGGCGGTCACCAGACGCGGTGCCGGGCGTCCCGGCACCAGCGCGGTGGTGATCACCACGTCGAAGCCCTTGATCGCGTCCTCGAGCGCCTGCTGCTGCTGGGCGCGTTCGGACTCGGTGAGTTCGCGGGCGTACCCGCCCTCGCCGGCGGCGTCGATACCCAGGTCGAGCCACTGCGCACCGACCGACCGCACCTGCTCGGCCACCTCGGGCCGCACGTCGTAACCGGTGGTCCGTCCGCCCAGACGCTTGGCCGTGGCCAGGGCCTGCAGACCGGCCACACCCACTCCGAGCACGAGGACCGTCGCCGGCTTCACCGTGCCCGCGGCAGTCGTCAGCATCGGGAAGAACCGGGTCGACTGATCGGCAGCCACGACCACGGCCTTGTAGCCGGCGACGTTGGCCTGCGAACTCAACGCGTCCATCACCTGCGCACGGGAGATACGCGGGATCGCCTCCACCGCATACGCCTCGACACCCGCATCACGCAGGGCACCGATCTTGTTGTCGGCATTACGCGGAGCCAGGAAACCGATCAGTTTCTGACCGCTGCGCAGCTTGCCGATCTCATCGTCCGACGGCGGCGACACGCGCAGCACCACATCCGCCGAATACGGATCTCCGATCGTGGCTCCGGCCTCGGTGTACGCCTCGTCGGGGATCAGGGCGCCGAGACCGGCCCCCGACTCCACCACGACGGGCACACCTTTGCCCACCAGCGAGGCAGCCACCTTCGGGACCAGCGCCACACGGCGCTCCCCCGGGGCTGTCTCGCGCACGACACCCACTGTCATTTCACTCACCCTGTCTGGCGGCGACGCCGGGTAGGCGCCGCCTTGTTTCGGCGCCTTCTCGGCGCACATGTCTACAACGCCGTGACCTGCGTGCAAATCGTGCAGCTCCGCCATGTGTCGGCGGTGCGGACGACCTGACGCAGGTCACGAAGTGCTCGGGCTTCGACAGCGATGACTGTCACCCGGCTCACATATAGAGGTTGGGAAAACATAACACGGGCTCTCAGCGTCAGCTCAGGAGAGTCGGATACCTCACTCACCTCTTGACAACAGCATTGCTCATGATCTTTATGCAGCAGGTATCCGCGGTCGAACCCGCTGGTGAGACGATCAGGCGATGGTGTATCTGCGCTCGTCCAGACCGGTCGCGCCGTCCGGGGCGGGTGACTGGTACCGCTCGACCTGAGGGCGCCCCTGCTTGTCGATCGCCCGGCACGTGACGGTGTGATCTCCCTTGTCCGCCTGCCATACGAACTTCCACTGGCGCCAGGTGTCGACGCTGTACTCGGTCGCGAGCTCCGCGGGTTGCCACGGACCGTCGTCGATGCGGACCTCTACGCGCTCGACGCCGATGTGCTGCGCCCACGCGGTCCCGGCGAGGACGACCTCGCCCGCCGGATGTGAGGTACCCCTGGCGGGCCGATCGATACGCGAGGCCAGTTTGATCGGTCCCAGGGCAGACCATCCGCGGTCGGTCCAGTACGCCTTCGCCTCGGAGAACCTGGTGATCTCCCAGTCGACGACCCATTTGGTCGCCGACACGTAGCCGTACAGACCCGGGACCACCTGGCGGACCGGATAACCGTGCTCGATCGGCAACGGGCCGCCGTTCATGCCGATCGCGAGCAGTGCGTCGCGGCCGTCGGTGATCGTCGAGATCGGAGTGCCACAGGTCCACCCGTCGACACTGGTGGACAGCAGCATGTCGGCGCCGGGCCGTACGCCGGCGAGGTCGAGGACCCTCTGCATCGGCACGCCGAGCCACCTCGCGTTGCCGATCAGGTCTCCCCCGACGTCGTTGGACACGCACGCGAGCGTCACCAGTCGTTCGGTCATCGGCATCGCCACCAGGTCATCCCAGGTGAGCGTCACCTCCTTGTCGACCTCTCCGTGTATGCGCAGCCGCCATTCGACCGTGGTGAGCGTGGGCACCTGGAGAGCGGTGTCGATCCGGTAGAAGTCGTCGTTACCGGTGATGAAAGACGTTGCGCCCGAGAGGTTCAGTTCGGTGCCGGCCGGAACCGGCGGCGCCGGGACGGCCGGCTTCGGGAGCAGGATCCGCGCGCGGTCGGCCAGGGTGTCGGCGGCGTCGGAGAGCATGCGGCGACCGATGACGCCGATCGCGACGGCGGCCACGGCAACACCACCCGCGGCGAGAACGAACCGCCGCGAGAGCGGTTGGCGGCGATCGTCTTCCGTGTGGACGTCGGGATCGATCGGCGACGGTTCGTCGTCGAGCTGGGCGAGCAGCAGCCGCAGCACGACGATGCCCACGACGCCGGCGATGATCGAGGGCAGCGCATACGTCCACGTCGCGCCGGGCCGGTTCACCGCCGCCAGCACGCCGACGGCCGCGAAGACCGCGATGATCGCCGAACCCGCCGGAGGCCTGCGGCGCTCGAGATACCCGCAGGCGCCGGCGATCGCGGCGATGATGACGCCCATCCCGACGAACAGCGCGACCTTGTCCGCGATACCGAAGGTCTCGATTGCCCATTCCCGGACCGCCTCGGGCGAGTGGTCGACCACCGACGATCCCACCGCGAAGTACGGCGACGCATCCGGTGACACCGGAACCGCGGCGATCTCGCCCACCGCCAGTCCGGAACCCACCGCGACGACGCCCGCCAGCCAGGGGGCCGCGGCGTGCGCACGACGGGTCGACAAGAAGGTCACACTTCTTGATACCGGAGTTCGCACCGGTGGCGGCGGGTCGCGCCGGAAGGCCCTCCGTTCGTCCGACGGCCATTCGGCTGACCAGCACGAACGGCCCCGTCGCCGGGCCAACCCCAGGAATGGTCGCCAAGACTAGAACAGGTTCTAGTTTGTCCGCTAATCTGACCGCATGGCTACCAGTACCGAGATCCCGGAGACCGTCGCCCTCGAGTCGGTGACCGAATTCTCCGACGAGGTCGACGTCGTCGTGATCGGATTCGGCATCGCCGGCGGATGTGCCGCCGCGGAGGCCGCGGCGAACGGCGCACGCGTCCTCCTGCTCGAGCGCGCCGCGGCACCCGGTGGCACCACCTCGCTGTCGGGCGGCTTCTTCTATCTCGGCGGCGGCACCGCCGTACAGAAGGCGACGGGCCAGGAGGACTCCGCCGAGGAGATGGAGAAATACCTGACCGCGGTGTCCATCGAACCCGAGGCCGACAAGATCCACGCCTATTGCGTCGACAGCGTCGACCACTTCAACTGGCTCGAAGGTCTCGGCTTCACCTTCGAACGCAGCTTCTACCCGGAGAAGGCGGTCATCCAGCCGGGCACCGAGGGCCTGATGTACACCGGCAACGAGAAGGTCTGGCCGTTCAAGGACCAGGCCGTCCCCGCCCCGCGCGGCCACAAGGTGCCGGTCCCCGGGGAGACCGGTGGCGCCTCACTCGTCATCGACCTGCTCGTCAAACGCCTCGGCGAACTCGGCGTCGAGGTCCGGTACGAGACCGGTGCACGTCAGCTCGTCGTCGACTCCGACGGCGCGGTCGCAGGCGTGGCGTGGAAGAAGCCGGGCGAAGAGGGCGTCATCCGGGCCAACTCGGTGATCATCGCCGCGGGCGGATTCGTGATGAATCCCGAGATGGTCGCCGAACACACGCCGCATCTGGCGGAGAAGCCGTTCGTCCTGGGCAACACCTACGACGACGGCCTCGGATTGCGCATGGGCCGGTCGGTGGGTGCCGAGCTGAAGTACATGGACAAGGCGTTCATCACCGCCCCGATCTACCCGCCGGCCAGCATGGTCATGGGCGTCATCGTCAACAAGTTCGGCGAGCGCTTCGTCACCGAGGACTCCTACCACGCACGCACCTCGGGATTCATTCTGGAACAACCGGATTCGACGGCCTACCTCATCGTCGACGAGACGCACATGAACGAGAAGCAGAACTATCTGGTCCCGCTGATCGACGGCTGGGAGACGATCGAGGAGATGGAACGCGACCTCGGGATTCCGGAGGGCAATCTCCAGCGGACCATGGCCCGGTACAACGAGAACGCCGCGAAGAAGGAGGACCCCGACTTCCACAAGGCGGCCGAGTTCCTCGAACCCCAGGACAAGGGACCCTGGGCCGCCTACGACCTGTCGCTGGGCAAGGCGATGTACGCCGGCTTCACCATGGGCGGCATGGCCACCTCCCTCGACGGCGAGGTGCTCGACGAGTCGGGGTCGGTCATCAAGGGCCTGTATGCGGCCGGCGCGAGCGCCACCAACATCGCGCAGGACTGCAAGGGGTATTGCAGCGGAACGCAATTGGGCGAGGGTTCCTACTTCGGCCGACGCGCCGGCCGCCACGCCGCGGCACGCGTGACGACCAGCGCGAGCTGATCCCCATCCCCGACGGATAACCGCCCCCGAAGAACGCCCTGTGCAGCGGACCCGACGACGATATGTCGCCGGGTCTCGCCAGGAGGGTCTTTTTCGGGGGCAGTTCTGCGGGGTGCTTTTCAGGGGCGGTTATCAGCGGCGGTTGTCAGCGGCCCGGCTGGAACCGGCGCAACCGCAAGCTGTTGCCCACGACGAACACCGACGACAGCGCCATCGCTGCCCCGGCGATCATCGGGTTCAGCATGCCGGCCGCGGCCAGCGGGATCGCGGCGACGTTGTACCCGAACGCCCAGAACAGATTTCCCTTGATCGTGCCGAGGGTTCGACGCGCCAGCCGGATCGCGTCGGCGACGACGCGGAGGTCACCACTCACGACGGTGAGGTCGCTGGCCGCCATCGCGACATCGGTGCCGGTGCCCATGGCGAGCCCGAGGTCGGCCTGCGCCAGCGCGGCGGCGTCGTTGATGCCGTCGCCGACCATCGCGACCACGTGGCCCCGTTCCTGGAGTTCGGCGATCACCTCGAGCTTGCGCTGCGGGCTCACCCCTGCGGTGACGTCGTCGATCCCGACCTCCGTGGCCACGGCACGCGCCGCGCCTTCGTTGTCGCCGGTGAGCAGCTTCGGGGTGAGTCCCAGGCGTCGGAACTCGGCGATGGCTGCGGCCGACGAGGTCTTGATCCGATCCGACACCGCGATCACTCCGACCGGGATCATCTCAGCGGCAGCAACTTTCGCGTCCACATCGCCGACCAGTACGACGACGGCCGTCGCACCACCCGATTCCGCGGTCGCCACCGCGTCGACGAGCTCGCCGGGCATCGGCACGGTGACCTTGCTGGGTGAGAGGACCAGTACTCGCCTGTCTCCCACCGTTCCTGAGACTCCGGCGCCCTGCGTGGACACGAAGTCCCGGGCCTTCTCCGTCACATGCTCACGTCCGGCCTCGACGACGGCGAGTCCGATCGGGTGCTCCGACCCGGCTTCCACCGCGGCCGCCCACGCGAGGACCTGCGCCTCGTCGTGACCGTCGGCCGCGGTCACCGTCGACACGGACATGTCGCCGGTGGTGACGGTGCCCGTCTTGTCCAGCACGATGGTGTCGACGCGCCGCGTCGACTCCAGCACCTCGGGCCCCTTCAGCAGGATGCCCAGTTGCGCACCACGACCGGTGCCGACCATGAGGGCGGTCGGGGTGGCGAGCCCGAGTGCACACGGGCAGGCGATGATGAGCACCGCGACCGCCGCGGTGAACGCGAAGGTCACGTCGCCGCCCGCGAAGTCGTCCAACGACGCCGCACCTAGCCAGAAACCCAGCGTGGCAACGGAGATCGCGATCACCGCGGGGACGAACACCGAGGAGATCCGGTCGGCCAGGCGCTGTGCGTCGGCCTTGCCCTCCTGCGCGGCGGCCACCATGCGCGCCATCTGCGCGAGCGCGGTGTCGGAACCCACCGCAGATGCCCGGACGACGAGCAGTCCGCTGGTGTTGACCGTCGCTCCGATGACCGCGTCACCTGCGGTCACCTCGACCGGAACCGATTCACCGGACACCATCGACGCGTCGATCGCCGACGCGCCCTCGACCACGACCCCGTCGGTCGCGATCCTCTCACCCGGGCGCACCACGAACTCGTCGCCGACGGCCAACTCACCGATCGGAATCCGACTCTCGGTGCCGCCTCGTCGGACGACGACGTCTTTGGCGCCGAGGTCCATCAGCGCACGCAGCGCGTCGCCGGCGCGACGCTTGGCCCGCTTCTCGAAGTAGCGGCCTGCCAGCAGGAAGGTCGTCACGCCCGCGGCAGCCTCTAGATAGATGTGCGACGCCCCGTCGGCGCGTTGGGGCAGCAGGTCGAAGCCGTGAGTGAGTCCGGGCGTGCCGGCCGTACCGAGGAAAAGGGCATAGAGCGACCAGCCGAACGCGGCGAGCGTGCCGACCGAGACGAGGGTGTCCATGGTCGTCGCACCGTGACGCAGATTGATCCACGCCGCGCGGTGGAACGGATAGGCGCCCCACACGACCACCGGCGCGGCCAACGTCAGGGACAGCCACTGCCAGTAGGTGAACTGCCAGGCCGGGATCATCGCGAGCGCAATCACCGGGACCGACAGCACCGCGGACACGATCAGCCGCTGACGCAGCGCGTCGAGTTCCGCGTCGGCGGTCGTCGCGGTGCCCGCCACGTTCGCGTCCGTCGATCCGGCCGGCGGTTCCGGGAGGATCGGGGACGCGTCATAGCCCGCGGCCCGAACCACCTCGACGAGGTCGTCGGCGGCGAGCCCGGTGGGAACCTCGACGTGGGCACGTTCGGTCGCGTAGTTCACCGACGCGGTGACACCGTCGAGTTTGTTGAGCTTCCGCTCGATGCGGTTCGCGCACGACGCGCAGGTCATGCCGGAGATGTCGAGGTCGACCAGTTGCAGGCCAGGACTCGCAGACATCAGTGATCGCCCCCATTCGTCATGTCACCGTGGGTGTTGCCGCCGGTCGTCTCGACGACACCGTGCGAGGGCGCGTCGTGGGTCACCGGTTCGGATTGTGGTCCCCATGCCCGGCCGACGCCGAAGGCGATCACGAACGCGGCGATCAGCGCGACGACGTAGGCCAGGGGACCCTTGGGGATGCTCATGTCACACCAGTGAGTACCCGGCGTCGGCGACCGCTCGGGCGATCTCCTCCCGCGGGATCTCACGGTCGGCGACGACGCGTACGGCTCCGTCTTCGAGGGTCACGTCGACGCTGGTCACCCCGGAGATCTCGGCGATCTCCTCGCGGACCGAGGCGACGCAGTGGCCGCAGGTCATGCCGGTGACGGTGTAGGTGCTGGTGGTGCTCATGCGTACTCCTCGTGGTCGGTTGATGTCGTGCGCGATGACGTGGGGGCGACGTCAGGACTTCACCAGGCGGGCGATCGCGGCCATGGCCTCGTCCACCTTCTCCTTGCCCGCAGCGTCGCTCTCCTGCGCCGCGTGCACGACGCAGTGGGCCATGTGCTCCTCGAGCAGACCGAGGCTGACCGCCTGCAGAGCCTTGGTCATGGCCGACACCTGGGTGAGGATGTCGATGCAGTACGAGTCCTCCTCGACCATGCGCTGCAACCCACGTGCCTGGCCCTCGATGCGACGGAGTCGCTTGAGATAGTCGTCCTTGCGGCCGATGTAGCCGTGCTGGTGCTCGTCCATGTCGCTCCTGTTGTACGGGTACCCCTCAGGGGTATGCCACTCAGGTATACCAGCATCCGCCCGCCAACGGTACCCCCCTACCGTACTGGCGGCGGGGTGGGCTGCAGACGACTCGGGCGGCACTGAACGCACCGACGTGAGCGCGTCGAACCGAGAGAACCGCGAGTACTAGGCCCGCAGAGCTGCCGCGAGACGCGCGAGGGCGACGGCGACCTCGTCGAGGGCCGCGCTGATCGCAGCGCGGCGGGCGGCTTCGGACTCCGAGTGTTCGTCGGCGGCATCCACCCGCGGACTCGGGCCTGCGGTTCCCGCCCGCGGTGGGACGCCGCCCTCCCCGGCCCTCGCCGGTGCGATCTGCGGCATGTCCGGAAGTGCCGGTGCGGCGTGCGCCGAGGCCACGGGGTTCGGTGCCGGCGGGTTCGGGATCGCGGTGTTCTGTGCCACCCGTGCGGGACCGCCCGGATCCGGTGCGCCGGACCGGTGCCGACGACCGTGGTAGTCCTCGGAGACGAGCGGTTCGGCGTTCGTGGAACGACGCCCTCCCCGATAGGCCGGACCCGGAGCCGACGCTGGCGAGGACCCGTGCACGGGTTCTGGCGATGGTGCCTCGGCCGGAGTCGGGGATGGGGCCGGTTGGTGGGAGTCGGGTAACCGGTGAGACCCCATCCGCTGCGATTGCGGGTTGGGCGGCTGTGAACCCGTGGTGCGCTCGGGTCCGGGAGTCGGACGCTGCTGGTTTCCGGCGCCGGACATCACCGACGGGGCGTGACCGTTCGAGTGCGCATAGAAGTGGGGTCCGCCGTGACCGACGAAGAAGACACAACCAGCACCTTCCGGCGACGGGACCGGACAGGGGTTGCGTTCGATGAGGGACTGGGCGCGATCGTCGAAGTCGTTCCACTCCAGCCACAGGCGGCGGTCATGCCTCGGATGCGTACTCGCATCCGTCGCGTGGTTGCCACGGTGGCCGATCGCGAGACGGCACTGCAGCAACCAATCGGACTCACCCGACAGTCCCAGCGCCGCCCGTTCGGTCGGCCGGCACACCACCGTCGACCAACAGCCTTCGCCGTTCATACGGACTCCCCTTCATACCTGCACAAGTTCACGTCTTCTGCGCGCCATCCCGCCATGCCACGCCGGTCTTCGGAGTGTTTCTCGAGTGCTCGTGCCTACCTCGGCGCGCCCCCCGGCAAGCGCCACGGCGTCCCCCATGCCCGCGGTGCTGTGAAGATCCCGGGCGTCAGTCTACGAAGGAGGCCGGTTCGGTGCCACCCTGTCCGCCTCCGCGCGTCTGGGCGAGAAACATCACGATCCTGCGATGCACCTCCTCCGGGCGATCGAGGTGGAGGAAGTGTCCGGCACCCGCGACGACCGCGGTGGCACTGCCCTCGGGCAGCACGGTGCGCACGTGATCGGTGAACCTCGACTGCATGCACCCGTCGTCGGCGCCGTGTAGATACAGGGTGCGGCAACGGGGTTCACCCAACCAGTCGTCGCGGAGGTCGGCGTAGCGGGCATCGGTGCGTGGGCGGCGCACCGCGCGGTAGTAGCCCAGGGCAGCGGATCGATGCGCGCGGGTCGGCAGCGCGGCGAGCGCATGGTCGATGTCGCCGTCGTAATCGGGCCGCGGGTCGCCGGCACGCCGCAGACGCCAGCGTCGCCACAGCAACGGGATCAACCAGCCCAGACTCCGCTCCGGCAGCCACGGCAATTGATTGAACCCGATGTACCAGCTCATCGTGGCCTGCCGCGCCAGCAGACGGACCGCACCCGGACCGTCGGCGATCGCGCGCCGGATCGCGGGTATCGGCGGCACCGACATCGCGACCACAGCCGAGTACGGATTGTCCGTGCGGTGTGCGAGAGCGTTGACCGTCAGCGCACCCCAGTCGTGCCCGATGAGCACCGCATCCCGCCCGGCTCCGACCGCCCGGTGAATCGCCCGGGCGTCGTAGGCGAGGGCCGCGACGTGAAAGTCCTTGTCCAGCGGTATGTCCGACGGCGAGTATCCGCGGGTGAACGGCGCGACGACGCGATAGCCGGCGGCGACGAGTTCGGGGGCGAGCAGACGCCACGTCCACGCCGAGTCGGGAAAACCGTGAAGACACACCGCAACCGGTCCGTCGACCGGGCCCCACACCAGTGCACGGAGGGTGATGTGCCCGAGGTCGATGGCCTCGTGTCGCGGAGCGTCCGGGGTACCGGCGGCGCGGCGCTCGGTGTCGCGTGGGTGTCGTGAGCTCTGGGTCATCGGCGTCAATGTAGCGCCCGGGTCCGACGAGCGCATCGACTTGCACGCATCGCTGCGCGTGCATCGGGTCAGACCGCGATGCCGGCGAACCCCGTCTCGCGGATCTCGCCGTCGACGAGTCGGAACGTGTGGGATTCCCCGACCTCGGCGGTCTGCGGGAAGTCCGTGCGCACATGCGCGCCGCGCGACTCGGTCCGGGCGGTGGCCGCCGCGATGACGGCCGACGCGGTCAGCGTGAGCGCCGCATCCTCGACCTCGCGCACGGTCCGGGGGACACGCCGCGGCGCGTTCGCGACCACCTCGGCCGCGACCGCCAGTCCGTCGGCGGACCGGCGGAGCGCGACCCGGCGCGACATCACGTCCTGCAGCAGGTCGCGGTCGAGGACCGGCATCGGTCCGGGCGCCTGCGGGGCGGCCGCGGTGGCCGGCCGCAGAGCACGCCGGCCGAGGGCGACCGCGGCAGCACGACGACCCATCACGAGCCCCTCGAGCAGGCTGTTGGACGCCAGCCGGTTGGCTCCGTGCAGGCCGGTCCGCGCGACCTCGCCGGCGGCGAGGAGGCCGTCGACGGCGGTGCGCGCCTCGTCGTCGGTCACCACTCCGCCACAGAGATAGTGCGCGCCGGGCACGACGGGGATGCGGTGGTCGGCCGGGTCGAGGCCGGCCGCTCGGATTCCGGCGCTGACCGTCGGGAATCGGCGCTCGAAATCGTGTACCCCACTGATGTCGAGGTAGACGCAGGGATGCCCGGTCAGTTCGATCGCGGTCTCGACGGCGTTGGCGACCACGTCGCGAGGCGCGAGGTCGCCCATCGGGTGCACGCCGTCGGTCACCGACCGTCCGTACACATCGACGAGTCGGCCGCCCTCGCCCCGGACCGCCTCACTGATCAGCGTCCGACGCCCGCGGGCGCCGGGTGTGTAGAGCATGGTCGGATGGAACTGGATGAACTCGAGGTCGGCCACCTGCGCGCCCGCCTGGAGCGCCAGCGCGATGCCGTCGCCGGTGGCACCCGCCGGATTGGTCGTTGCGGCGTAGAGATGACCGGCACCACCCGTCGCGAGCAGGACCGTCGGCGCGTCGACTGCACCCCACCCCCCGTTTCGCAGGTAGGAGACACCGGACACCTGGTCGTCGCACACCCGCACCTCGGTGACGATCGCGTCGTCGAGGAAGCGGATGGATGCACCGGCACCGGCACCGGCACCGGCACCGGCACGCTGCGCGACGGCGTCATGGAGGGCCCGCTGGATCGCGGCACCGGTGGCGTCACCACCGGCGTGGATGATGCGCCGCACCGAGTGGCCGCCTTCACGAGTGCGCAGCAGCTCCCCGTCGGCATCGCGGTCGAAGTCGGCGCCCCACTCGATCAGTGCGGACACCGACGACCATCCGTCGGCGAGGATCGGACGCGACGCGACCGCGTCGCTGAGGCCGCCACCCGCGGCGAGGGTGTCGGCGAGGTGCAGATCGATCGAGTCGGTGACGTCCGAGTCGGTGGGACGGACCTCGGGCATGACCACCGCGACGCCGCCCTGGGCGTAGAACGTCGACGTCGGCTGCTCGCCGCGATCCGGACGCCAGCTCGGCCCCTTGTTCACGACGACGACCGACAGTCCGCCTTCCGCGGCGCAGAGCGCGGCGGTCAGACCGGCGATGCCGGCCCCGACCACGACGAGATCGGCACGGTCCGCGGCAGCCGCGTCCCGCCCCAGTCCATGTGTGGACGTAGTCATGTCATCCGCCTTTCGCCGGTCGTACTCTCGACAACCCCGGCGGGGGGTATTCGATTCCCAGTCGAAAACCCTACCCCGCAGCTCCCCTCCGCGAAATGTTTGATCGCGCCGGATCGAGGCAACCCGAGCTCCATGAAAACCCTCTGGTTCGACCCGGCGAATGACACCGACCACGCAGGGCTCCCGGACGTGCGTCCCGAAACCACACCGTTCGGGACCGTCGACACCTACGACCAGGTCGTCGTGGGCGGTGGGATCACCGGTCTGACCACCGGACTCCTGCTGGCTCGAGCCGGTCAGAAGGTCACTGTTCTCGAGCGACGCCACATCGGCGCCGCGGCCACCGGACACACGACGGGCAAGCTCTCCCTCCTGCAGGGCACTCGATTGTCGTCGATCTCGAGTCGTCACGGAAAGGCCGCGGTCCACGACTACGTCGAGGCGAATCGCGAAGGCCAGGCATGGCTGCGGCACTACCTCGCCCACCGGGGACTGCGGGTCGACGAGCGGGCGGCGCTGACGTTCGCAGCCACTGCCTCGGGCGCGAAGACGGTGGAGAAGGAGTTCGAGGCCTGCCGAGCGCACGACATCCCGGTGGAGCACGTCGACTGTCCGGAGCTGCCCTTCGACGTCCACACCGCGATCCGTCTGGAGGGACAGGCGCAGATCGACCCTATGGTGGTGCTGCGCGCCCTCGCCGACGACTTCCGCGCGCACGGCGGCCACCTCTACGAGGGTGTCCACGTGCAGGGACTGCGCAATGGCTCGCCGCACACCGTCACCACCGACGCCGGCGACCTGCGCGCGGAGTCCGTGATCCTCGCGACCGGCGTCCCGTTCCTCGACCGCGCCGGGTTCTTCGCCCGGGTGCACCCGCAGCGTTCGTATGCGGCGGCGTTCGTCGTCGACGGGGAGATCCCCCGCGAGATGTACCTCGGCGCCGACAACCCGTCGGTCTCCCTGCGAACCGCTCCGCGCCACGATCACGACGGCGAACTGCTACTGGTCGGCGGTTTCGGTCACGAGGTGGGCCGGACCAAATCCGAACGCCAACACGCGCTGGACATGATCGCCTGGACCGAGAAGCACTTCCCGACCGCGCGAATGGTCGCGCGGTGGTCGGCGCAGGACTATACGACGATCGACGAATTGCCCTACGTCGGGCAACTTCTGCCCGGCATGGAGACCGTCCAGGTGGCCACGGGATTCGCGAAGTGGGGACTCACCAACGGTGTCGCGGCCGCGCTGTCGATGACCGGACGCATCCTGGGGTCGGAGCCGCCCTGGTCCAAGACCCTTCGCCCCTGGCGCACCTCGGAGGTCACCAAGCCCGGCTCACTGGCGTCGGCGGTGTCGGCCAACGCACAGGTCGCGGCATACATGGCCGGCGGCTACCTCGGCCTGCTGAAACCCGCGGACACCTCACCCGCCGAGGGCGACGGCAGCGTCGGGCACTCCGGCACGACACCCAAGGCCGTCTGCACGGTGGCCGGACAGACCCGATCCGTCGCGCCTCTGTGTACCCATCTGTACGGCGTGCTGCGCTGGAACGACGCCGAGCAGTCCTGGGACTGTCCGCTACACGGGTCGCGCTTCAGCCATACCGGTGTGGTCCTCGAAGGACCGGCAACGCGAAACCTGTACTCGCAGGAGGCATCCGACGACTGATCCGGGCCGGACTATCCCGCACCCAAGATCCGCCGGAACACCGGTCGCGTCATCGTCGCCACGGGGCGCTGCAGGGCTCCGGCCAGGATTCGTACACCCAGATCCAGGGTGTATGCGTCGAACCCGACGAGTATGCGGTCACGATTGCCGAGCACACCGGCGAGAATCGAGATCGCCGCGGCATCCGGTCGGGTACCTGGCAACCGGCGGTCGAAACCCTTGGTGACATAGTCACGCACAGCGGAATCCACGTACCGGGCCCGTCGTGCGATGGCGGTGTGGACCACGCCAGGGTAGACGATGTGGAGCCGAACACCGGAGTCATTGTCTCGCAACTGTTTCTGAACGGTTTCCGAGTACCCGCGGGTCGCGAACTTCGACGCCGAGTACGCCGATTGGGCGGGCGATCCCATCAGCCCGAACGCGCTCGACGTGTTCACGATGCGCCCTCCCCCCGCGGTATGAAGGTGCCGGAGGAATGCGTCGGTGCCGTTGACGACCCCGCCGAAGTTGACCGCGAGGATCCGCCGCGCATAGTCGTCGTCCTCGTCGAGGACGGACGCGACCATCGTGATGCCCGCGTTGTTGAACACGAGCGCCGGCGCGCCGTACCGTCGGACCACCTCATCGGCATAAGCCGTGACGGCCGCGGTGTCGGCGACGTCCACCTGGGCGGCGTCCACCGTCGCTCCGTTCTTCGCAGCCGAGTCCGCGGTCTCGGCGAGTGCCTGCGCGTCGACGTCACTGAGCAGCACCGGCACCCCGGCCGCCGCCAGTCTGTTCGCCAGAGACCGGCCCATTCCCGAAGCGGCGCCGGTGATGACGGCAGGCCGTCCGGCACACAACCGCCGAAGGCGATCGTCGGTGACCTGCGGATGCCACAACCGACCGAGACCCAGGGAAACCTTCACGTTCACCGGACTACCCCGACCGTCCCGTCCTACACCTTCACCGCGTTTATCCGGCCTCTGCACGGGTACCCCTTTTCACCGTGGGCTCGACCCACCCGAACGCAGCGCATCACGGAGAGGGAAACGAGTGTCAGACGCAGTCGTGGTGGGCGCCGGACACAACGGGCTCATCTCCGCCATCCGGCTCGCCGACGCCGGATGGGACGTGACCGTCCTCGAGGCAGCGCCCGAGGTGGGCGGGGCGATCAAGAGCGCCGAGCTGACCCCCGGTTACGTGACCGATCTCTTCAGCGCCTTCTATCCCCTCGCCGTCGCCTCCCCGGTGTTCGCCGACCTGGATCTCGAAGCCCACGGCCTGAACTGGAGCAGAGCGCCATTGGCGTTCGGACATCCGGCGGGGCCGGAGGACGACGACGCACCGGTCGTCCACCCCGACGCGGCCGACACCGCAGCCCAACTCGCCGCCTTCGACCGACATGACGGCCAGGCGTGGCTCGATCTCGTCGAGCAGTGGGAGATGCTGCGGCCCGCCATCCTCGACACGTTGTTCGGCCCGTTCCCGCCGGTCCGCGCGGTGCTGTCCCTGCTGCGTTCCGTCGGCACCGCGGAGGCTTTGCGCCTTGCCCGGTTCTTGATCCTGCCCGCCGATCGGATGGTGCGGGAACTGTTCCACAGCGAGAAGTCGGGACTGCTCATCCTGGGCAACGCGCTGCACGCCGACATTCCCCTCCATGCACCCGGCAGCGGAGTGATGGGCTACCTGCTGACCATGCTGGGCCAGGACACCGGATATCCGGTCCCGGTGGGTGGTGCGGGCGCGCTGTCTGCCGCACTTCGGCGTCGCGCGGAAAGTGCTGGCGCGCAGGTACATTGCGATACCCGGGTGACCGAGATCGAGGTCCGGGGCGGCCGTGCGGTAGGTGTCGTCGACAGCGGCGGACGCCGCTGGCGGGCCGACCGGGCCGTTCTCGCCGATGTCTCGGCGCCTGCGCTGTACACGGACCTGCTCTCCCCGGCCGACGTGCCCGGGCGCGTACTCGACGATCTGCAGAAGTTCACCTGGGACACCCCGGTCGTGAAGGTGAACTACGCGATCGATGGGAAGATACCTTGGCGCAGCGCCAATCTCGGCGGCGCGGGCACCGTGCACCTGGGCGCGGACGCGCGCAACATCGCCTACTCCACCGCCGACATCGAGACCGGGAACATACCCGAACACCCCTTCCTGCTCTTCGGTCAGATGACCACCGCCGACGCCGGAAGATCACCCGCCGGCACCGAGAGCGCATGGTCCTACAGCCATCTGCCCCGCGGGGTCACCGACGACGCGGCCGCACGACTTCTCGCCGCCCGGATGGACGAGGTACTCGAACAACACGCTCCGGGCGTCTCGGACATGATCATCGGCCGCCACGTGCAGACCCCGCACGACCTGCAGACCGCAGATGCCAACCTCGTCCACGGGACGGTGAACGGGGGAACGGCACAATTGTTCCAGCAGTTGATCTTCCGTCCATCGCCGAGTCTCGGGGGCGCCACGACACCCGTGGACCGCCTTTATCTCGCGGGATCGGCCGCACATCCTGGCGGCGGGGTACACGGGGCCTGCGGCAACAACGCCGCACGCGCCGCCCTTGCCTCCGACGGCATACGCGGAACGCCGCGAAGAGCGTTGAACCGCACCATCACCAGACACCTCACGAAACCATGGAAACCACAAGGGAACGGAGATCATTCATGAATCGCGTCGAACGCCACACATCCGCAACCCCCGCGCAGGTCTGGTCGGTGTTGTCCGACGGCTGGCTCTACGCCTCTTGGGTCGTGGGCGCATCACGCATCCGCGACGTCGACCCCACCTGGCCGCAGGCGGGAGCGAAGATCCACCACTCGGTGGGCGTCTGGCCCGTGCTGCTCAACGACGAGACGACGTCGGTGGAGTCCAAGGCGGGATTGCTGGAGATGTCCGCAGCCGGCTGGCCGTTCGGTCGCGCCCGCATCCGGATGACGATCGAGAAGGACGGCAACGGCTCCCTGATCGGCATGGAGGAGTTCGTCGAGACGGCCCCGCTCAAGTGGGTTCCGCCGGTGGTGCAGCAGACCGCCATGTCACCCCGACTGAACGAGTGCCTGACTCGCCTGGCGATGCTCGCCGAGCGTCAGCCCGGCTGAGAGCCGGGATTCATCCGACTCGTATCGGGTAACCGCCCGACATGACCACAGCACTCGCCATCACCTGCACCCTCAAGCCCTCACCGGCATCGTCGAGCAGTGACCTCATCGCCCGCCACCTTCTCGACGCACTGGCCGAACAGGGCGTTACCGGGGATGTCATCCGTGCGGTCGACCACGACATCCGGCCCGGTGTCGAACGGGATATGGGGGACGGTGACGAGTGGCCGTCGATCCTCGAACGGATCCAGGCCGCCGACATCCTCGTGATCACCACCCCTACCTGGCTCGGCCACATGTCGAGCGTTGCTCAGCGAGTGCTCGAACGCCTCGACGCCGAGGTATCGGAGACCGACGGCCACGGACGCCCGGCGATGCTGGGCAAGGTCGCGATGTGCGGTGTCGTCGGCAACGAAGACGGTGCCCACAAGATCATCGCGGACATGTTCGGCGCACTCGATGACATCGGTTTCACCATCGCCGGACAGGGCAGCACCTACTGGAACGACGAGGCGATGGGCAGCCGCGACTACAAGGATCTCGACGAAGTCCCCGAGCCGGTCGACAAGACGACCCAGGCCGCCGCACGCAACGCTGCACACCTGGCACGGGTGCTGTCGGACAACATGTTCCCGGCTTACGAGTAGCTCCGCTTCGGTGAGGACGCTGGAGCACGCGAGGGCCGTCACGAGGGGCGGCACACCACCTTGATCGTGTCCAGGGCGTCGTCTGCGGCATCTGGCAGGTTCATCCCGGCGTTCTTCCCGGTCCGCAGGTACTCGACCACCGGCTCGTTCAGCACCTCGCCGGGTATCACCACCGGGATACCGGGCGGGTACGGTGTGATCTGTTCGGCCGCAATACGTCCCGGAGCCTCGTCGAGGGACACCGACTCGGTGTCGCCGAAGAAGGCGTCACGGGGGAGCATCCTGTTCTCCAGCTGCAGCTCGTCCGGAGACGGCTGGCGGATCTCCCGAGGGGGATCAAAGGAGTCTGCGGCGGACGAGAGATCGCGCAGCGCGGTCAGCAACCGATCCGCGGTGTCCTCGTCGTCGGCGTGCGAGATGGTCGCGAGAATCCGTCGATGGTCGCTCAATCCGAGGTCGACGCAATGGTGTTCGCGGAGCCAGTCGGCGCATTGATAACCACTGACCCCCAGCCCGTCCACGTCGATCAGGACCTGCATCTCATCCAGATCGTGGCTGGCCTCTTCACGGAGCAGTTCGTCATGTGTCACCGCCAGACCGTCTATCTCGTCGACGCTGCGACGGATGGTGCGCGCCAACTCGAGTCCTCGGCCGAGCACTTCTCGTCCAGACCGCACCATGTATCGACGCCAGCCGTCCAACGCGGCATAGATCGGCACGCTCGGGCTGGTGGTCATCAGCAGGTCCGCGCACTGTGACAGCCGGGAGCGGTCGACCAGGTCGCCCTGGACGTGGAAGACAGACCCCTGCTCGAAGCCCGCGCCCATCTTGTGGACGCTGACGACGCAGACATCGGCTCCGGCATCCATTGCCCACGTGGGCAGTTCGTCGTGGAACGGCAGGTGCGCGCCCCACGCCTCGTCGACGATCAGCGGCTTGCCGTACTCGTGGCAGACGTCGGCGATGGCCCGGATGTCCGCACACGTGCCATATGGCGTCGGACTCACGATGAGCAGGCCCGACGCCTGCGGATCCGTCTCCCACGCCTTACGCACCTCGGCGGGCGACGGAGGATGCGTCAGGTGGAGCGTCTCGTCCCATCGCGGACGTACCCACCGCGGACGTAGTCCGGAGAAGATCAGCCCTGCCACGATCGACTTATGGGCATCCCGGGTGATGAGGAGTTCCCCACCTTCGCCACCGGCCACGGCCATCATCGCGGCCTTCACCGACAGCGAACTGCCGCACGTGGAGAAGAACGCGAGTTCGGCGCCCACCGCGTCCGCCATGAGTTCCTCGGCGTCGGACAGGTAGGCGTTGGTCATCCGACGGTCGTCGAGACCGCCCGACGCGAGGACATCCGATTCGAACGCGGCCGCTCCGATGGTCGTGCGCGTGCGGTCGTCCACGCCACGACCCTGTCGGTGGCCGGGCGGCGTGTAGCCGTACCGGTTCTCGCGGCGGTAGGCGTCGAGTGCTTCGAGTAATGGTGCTCGAGATTGATCCAGAGACATCGTGTCGGGGCTCCGATCGTGTCTTGTGATTGAACAGGGTTGCGGGTCAATGGGATTCGCTCATCGCGCCACTGTGTGACGACTTCGCGGCGCGGCGTCGCAGACGTTCTCGGTAGCCGTATGTCGCCCTGAGCACGTCGTCGTGGCTGTCGGCGCTGGAACCGAGCGCACCGGCGAAGATCCCCATCGACGTCGCCAGCCATGCGAGGTTGACGTAGTTGCCCAGCCCGGCCCGGAAGCCGAGTTGCGAGGACAGAAAGGTCTCGTCTATGACGGTCATGGCGGCGATGAGGACCGCGACGAACAGGCCCACATAGAGGACCGCCGCGCTGAAGACGACGGTGCAGACCGTGGCCATGTTGTAGAGCCGGGCGCGTGGTCGGTAGGTTTCGGTCGTCCTTTCCCAGAGGCGGTTGTTGACGATCAACCACAGCGTTGCCAGGACCATCGACAGTATGGAGATGGCGGCCAGACGCCATGGACTGAGCGCGTTGGCCATCGACCAGATGGTGGAGAAGTAGACACCGAACGACGCCGCCGCGGCAGCGGCCGCCGTCATGCCCGTGAGCGTCGGGATCAGTCGCCACGGCCGGTTGCCGCGTACCATTCCCGCCGTCAGCCGCATCCGAGGGGTGATACCAGGGGCCACAACATATTCCGTCTCGCCATCGCGTTCGACCAGCAGTCCGCGGGACCGCTCGAACGACTCGGTCGAGGAATCCCTCAGCGAGGACACCACCGTCGCGATGAGGTTGCCGAGCCGCCGCCGGGGGGATGGCCCGAGCGCCGGCAGCGAGATCACCGCGGCCCCACGTTCCCGGTCGAGTTCGGCCAGCACGACGCTGTCCCGGGTACGCCGGCCACCGCCGAGACCCCCGCGGACGGCGAACAGGCGGGGCATCTCGGTCACGAACACCACGATCTCGTCCGGGACCCGGTCGGCACCCCAGACGGTCTCCAGATCGCCGCGCGGGGTCATCTGGAGTGTGGTGTCACGGGTAACGGTGACTCCGCGGAAATCCATCCCGAATTGCTCGGCGATCCCGCGAATCCGGTCCTCGCCGTTAGTGATCAACGTCTCGGGCAACCCGTGTTCGGCCACCATTCGCAGACTCGAGATTCTCCTGCCCTCCTGGCGCTCGACGGTTGTCTCATCCACCGACGGTCGGTCCGCCGGGGTCAGTCCGGCGGCTCGGGCTCGCCGGCGGCCGGCGACTCGAGGTCCTCCTCGTCGCCCGACGTGGGCTGAGCCACGTTCTCCTTCTCCGCAGGCTCGTCGACGTGTTCTTCCTCGAGTTCGTCCACCTTGCGGCGGGCGTCGTCGGGGGTCTGGTCCCGTGAACCGGTCTCGGCCGGCTCCATCGGTAGTTCTTCGGACATCTAGGTGTTCTCACCGCCAATCCGTTTCGGGTATCCGGACATGTGCGACTTCCCGGGGTGTTCGGTTTCTAAACACCGGTATCCGAGAGGACGGCCTCCCACGAGGTGTAGGCCCTTCGTGACGTGGGTATGCCACGAGCATGTCTGACGAAGAGCGCAAGTCCATGGACCCGGCGCCGGAGGAGACACCCGATCTGGAGTCCGGTGGCGGTGTGACACCCGGCGACACCCCACCCGACACCCCCCAGACGTCGGGGCTCTCGCACGAACAACCCAATCGGACGAAACACTTTCCGGCCGGCGGGGTCGGCGCCTTCCTCGGCGTCGGTCTCCTGGTGATCGCGATGCTCGTCATCATCGTCGGGCTCATCGTGATGGTGCTGTGACGACCTGATCAGGCCCCCGTCGCCAGTGGGGATCGGCGACGGGTTTGGATTCCGCCGAATTGCGTTGTCGCAGTACGACCGACAGCACGACGATCGCGGCCACCGCCACGAATTCGCTCTGCCAGTTCTGCATCGACTCGAACCAGAACTGCGATGTGGTGAGGTACTGCCAGACCGTTACGGCGGCCTCACCGTGTTGCTCCTGCTCGGTGCTGTACGCACGCGCGCCGCCGAAGGCGTGCAGGCCGA
The DNA here is from genome assembly GCF_024733855.1 of Gordonia sp. GONU. Lineage (NCBI taxonomy): Bacteria > Bacillati > Actinomycetota > Actinomycetes > Mycobacteriales > Gordoniaceae > Gordonia > Gordonia sp. GONU. The sequence continues at coordinate 5,876 of NZ_JANRHB010000041.1, read as the reverse complement.
ACGAGGCGAGGAACAGCGCGAAAAACGCTATCGACAGCGAGTTCTCGTATACCGCGAGAACCCACCCACCGCGGCGGATCGGCCATGGGGCACCGGCCCGCTCCTTCTCCGCGCGAGGGTCCACGTCCTGCGGCGCCTCGGAATCCACGGGTTTGGACTCCGACGAACCCCGTTGATACAGAAAAGCCGTCAACACGACGTACATGCCCATCTGGAGGAACTCGGATTCCCAGTTCTCGAACGTCGCCTCGACGAATTCGCCGGTGCGCAGGTACCCCGACAGGGAGACCGACGCGGCGCCGTGGGACATCTGCTCGGCGTTGAAGGCATGCCAACCGGACACGATCATCCCGAGCATGAAGACGAGAAACAGCGCCGAACAGGCCAGGAACAGCCCGTTGTCGCGGAAAACGCGGCGCATCATCAGAACCTGCCCCTCTCCGATCACCGACGCCGGGCGGGCCTCAGCCCAGGGCCGGAGAACGCGGCGAATACCTCAACACCGCACCCACCCCGTCACGCGGGGCGATCCGTTCGTCCACCCGCACCAACTCGGCGCCGATCATGACCGCCGCGAGCGGCAGCGCCTCGTCGGCCAGAAGCGTCCGCTCGGGTGCCAGTCCGAGCTCCGAGAGAATCTCCGGAGTCGGTGCGAGAGTCACGATCCCACCCGCGTCCGGTCCGCCGTCGACGACCGTCGCGCCGTCGAGGTCGCCGATGATCAGCGTCTCGACCTCGCCGTTCCGCAGCGCGCCGCAGACGGCGGTGAGACCTTCGACGGCGAGTGCCGGCTCATGACCGAGCCCGGCCTCGAAACGTTCGGCCACATCGGCGATCACCTCGTTCTGGCGCCGCGCGAATTCTTCGGCGACAGCACGGCGGACGTCGGCCGCGGCCACTCCGCCGCGCCGCGCGCCCAGGTGCAGATCGACCAGTCGCGTGGCCAGCCGCTCGGGAGCCGCGGCGGTCAGATCGGCGGTCGAGGATGTCTCGCCGATGACGAAGACGATCTCGGGGTCGTCGGCGTCGACGATGGCGGTCAGGCGCTCGGCCACCGCCCGGATGTTCTTGCGTCTTTCTTCGTCGCTGCGCTGCTGCGGGTCGCCGTATCCGGGGGACTCGGCACTTGCCGCGTGATGCACCGGATACCCTTCGCCCTCAACGGTTTCGGTCTTCACGGGCACCCCACCGGCAGCGAAGACCTCGATGTCGGCCCCGGTGTGGTCGACGGCGGCGACCACGTGGCAGGGAGACGCGGTGCCGTGCTCGATCAGCGGGACGAGATAGGGCACCGGCGAGTAACGGGCCGTCGGGGTCACCGGTGGACGGATGAGCTGCTCGTCGAGGATCACTCCCTCCGGACCGGCGATCACCGCTCGACCACTGACACCGACCGACGGCACCTGGCCGAGGAGGGCGGTGCCGATCGGATCGACGACAGCGGGTTCCGCCCCCGCCGAGACCAGTTCGTCGCGCAGTGCGCGCCAACGCAATTCCATCGCGTGCGCGGCATCTTCGGTGTTGTGCGAATCGTCGATGTAGACCGAGGCGAACGGACCTGTCGTGGTCGTCAGCGCTCGAAGTCGGGTCGAGTTCATGCGCGGCCTCCTCACGGGTTGTTCGGGCACGTCGACCCTCTACGGGTGCCCAGCGAAGAGGCCCTCAAACATCCCGGCCCGGCCGCCGGTCGGCGTGCCGGGCCAACAGATGGGGGTCAGAGCGTGGCGGCGTCGATCACGAACCGGTAGCGCACGTCCGACGCGACCACGCGGTCATATGCCTCGTTGATCCGATCGGCCGAGATCACCTCGATCTCCGCACCGATGCCGTGCTCGGCACAGAAGTCGAGCATCTCCTGGGTTTGGGCGATCCCCCCGATCATCGAACCGGAGAAGCTGCGCCGCTTGCCGATCAGCGCACCGGCCGGGACGTCGATCGGATGTTCGGGCAGACCGAGTTCGACGAGGGTGCCGTCGAGGGCGAGCATGCCCAGGTACTTGCCGATCGGCAGGTTCGCGGACACGGTGTTGAGGATCAGGTCGAAGGAGTTGCGCAGGTCGCGGAAGGTCTGCGGATCACTCGTCGCGTGGTAGTGGTCCGCCCCGAGACGCAAGCCGTCCTCCATCTTCTTCAGCGACTGCGACAGCACCGTCACCTCGGCGCCGAGCGCGTGGGCGATCTTGACCCCGACATGTCCGAGGCCACCGAGACCGACGATCGCCACCTTCTTGCCGGGCCCCGCACCCCAGTGCCGCAACGGCGAGTACAGCGTGATCCCCGCGCACAGCAGCGGAGCCGCCTCGTCGAGCGCGATCCCCTCCGGGATGCGGCAGACATAGTTCTCGTCGACGACGATCGAGGTGCTGTAGCCGCCGTGTGTGGGTTGCCCGTCGCGGCCGATCGCGTTGTACGTCCCGGTGCTGCCGCGCTCGCAGTACTGCTCCTCACCGAGTCTGCACGGCTCGCATTCACGGCAGGAGTCGACGAAACAGCCCACGCCCACGCGATCCCCCACCGCGTATCGGGTGACGCCCTCACCGACGGCAGAGACCGTACCGGCGATCTCGTGCCCCGGGACCACCGGGAACCGGGTGCCACCCCATTCGTCGCGTGCGGTGTGGATGTCGGAGTGGCAGATCCCGGCGTAGGCGATGGCGATCGCGACGTCGTTCGGGCCGAGGTCGCGCCGTTCGATCGTGGTCGGCTCGAGCGGGCGATCTGCTGCCGGGGCGATGTACGCGTTGACCGTCGTGGGCATGCGGGGGACTCCTAGGGCTGGATGTTCAGGGACTGAAGTGTTCGCGAGCTGATGTGTGTTCGGGGGCTGATGTGTTCGGGGCGACCGATGCGCAGGTGCGCATGGGTCGGCACGTGACAAGTCTGCCGTCGCGCGTGCGTCATCGCCAGAACGGCACGTCGGGAGCCGACGCAGCACGTGCGGACACTGGATCGGACTTCAGAGATCGTTACAATGGCCGACGGTGACGATCAACAGCTCGGTCGACGACGGCCGGCGCACGCAGTTGCATCCGGTGTCGCCCATCGCCGAGGTCACGCGATTCGGGGCAACCACCGCCCACGCGGCTGCGGGCCTCGGACGGTTCGTCCTCCACACGGCAGGCGACGCGATTCGCGGTCGCGCGCCCACTGCTGCGCGCGCGGCGCATGAACTGCGGGCCACCTTCGAGCACCTGGGTCCGACCTACGTGAAGCTCGGGCAGCTCATCGCCTCGAGTCCCGGCGTCTTCTCCGACGCCCTCTCCTCGGAGTTCGAGACGCTGCTCGATCGCGTCAAACCGGCCGACCCCGACGAGATGCGCGCACAGTTCGTCGCCGAACTCGGGCGCCCGCCCGAAGAGGTCTTCGCGCAGTTCGATCCGGTGCCGATCGCCTCGGCGTCGATCGCGCAGGTCCACACCGCGACCCTGCACAGCGGCGAAGAAGTGGTCGTCAAGATCCAGCGACCCGGGATCGCCGACCGGCTCGCCCCGGACGTCGCGATCCTCGAACGGCTCGCCGGTCTCGTCGAGGTCTCCGAGTACGGCCGGATGCTCAGCGCGCGCCACGTCGTCGAGGATTTCGCGGCCGGCCTCGATGCCGAACTGGATTTCCGGATCGAGGCGGACACCATGCGGGAATGGTTCGAGTGCCTGCAGCCGGGCCCCTTCGGGGATCGTGTCCGCGTCCCGCACGTGTACGACGAGTTCACGACGCCGCGCGTCCTGACCATGGAGCGCATCCACGCGGTCCGGATCGACGACGCAGCCGCGGTCCGGGCGGCGGGTCACGACGGCGTCGCGCTGTGCCGGAACCTGTTGCTGTCGCTGCTCGACTCGGCATTCCACGGCGGCCTCTTCCACGGCGATCTGCACGCCGGCAACGTCCTCGTCGACGAAACCGGGAAGATCGTGTTGCTCGACTTCGGCATCGTCGGCCGGTTCACCCCGCGTACGCGCCGGATCCTTCGCCAGCTCGTCGTCGATCTGGTGGTCCGGGCCGACTACGAATCCGCAGGCCGCGCGATCTTCCTGCTGGGCGCCGTCCACAAGCCGGGGTCGACCGCGAAGGGTGCCGAGGACATCAAGAAGGTGACGACCCCGCTGTCGACGACCGATCTCGGTTCGATGTCCTACACCGACCTGGGCCGACAACTCGCCGCCGTGGCCAAGGCCCACGACGCCCGGCTGCCGCGCGAACTGGTTCTCGTCGGCAAACAGCTGCTGTACGTCGAGAAATACATGAAGCTGTTGGCGCCACGATGGAAGGCCATGTCGGACAAGGAGATCTACGGCTACATGGCCGGCATCCTGAAGGAGGCCGAGCGCGATCGCCGGGCCGACCGTGAACGAATGAGCTGATGCACGGTGGTAAATCGCGGCATGTCGGGCCTACTGACGCGTACGGAGCGCGAATCGACCGCTAGGGTGAGAGCGATTAGCTGCTGATTCACAGGAGTCACACATGAGACGTTTCGTGCCGGCACTGCTGGCATTCTTTGGCGCCGCGTTCATCGCGGCGGCCATCGCCATCCCGCTTTACCTGGTGCCGCAACTGAAGGTGGTGCCGCTGGACCTGGACATCACCTCCGACGCGACGACGGTGGCGGCCGACGGTTCGACCGGCGACCGGTTCCCGGCCGTCATCTTCGACCGTTGCTCGGTGGCCGAGGACCGTGCCCGCACACTCGAGGCGCACCTCACCCAGCAACGCCGCTCGATCATCACCGAACCGTCGGACAGCCGCCAGGCGAGCCTGCAGTCCGCGCAGACCGTTCTGATCGACCGGCTCCGGGACGCCGACGGTAAGGAGACCGAACCGAGCGTCGCCGCTGCCGGTGAGACCCGGACCTGTAAGGACGGCTTGCTCACCGCGACCATCGACCGCGTGTCGGTGAACCGGAAGACCTCGGTCCCCAACGGCGCCGTGAGTTCGTTGCAGCTCGAGGCCATCCCGCCGGGCGGCAACGTCAACGACGTGTCGGTCGCCATCGACAACCGCACCGGCTTCCAGTACAAGTTCGGCTTCGACGTCCAGAAGCGCGACTACGCGTACTACGACCTGAACACCCGCCAGGACTGCGCGGCCAAGTTCCAGGGCGAGGAGGAGATCGACGGGGTCAAGACGTATCACTTCGCGTGTGACGTCCCCGAGACCGATCTGTCGTCGCTGCCGAACGCCCAGGGCGAGGCCGCTCTCGGCACCATGCTGACCATGCCCGCCAAGTGGTGGGGCATCACCGGCCGCGGGGTCCGCCCGAACGATCCGGTCACCATGCACCGCTACGCGGCGGCGACCCGCCACGTGTGGGTCGAACCCGAGACCGGCACCATCGTCGACGGTCGCGAGGACCAGCACCAGTACTTCAAGTCGCCCGACCAGAGCGAGGCCACTCCGGCACCGGTTCGTGAGTTCCGGATGGACGCGCTCAAGGGCACGTTCAAGTGGGCCGACCAGACCGTCGCCAACCAGGCCGACAAGGCGAGCGGCTACCTGAACCAGCTGAAGATCGGCGGCACCTGGGTGCCGATCATCCTCGGCGTCATCGGCGCCATCCTGCTGGCCGCCGCGGTTCTGCTGTTCCTCCGCGGACGTCGCGACGACGCCGCCGTGGCGACCGCCGGTCCGGTCGGCACCCCGCCCGCCGCGGACGACCGCGACACCAGACTGATCAAGCGGGATGTCCCGCCGGCCGGTGCCGCACCGTCAGCGGGTAACCCGTGGGAGCGGCCGACCGAGCAGATCCCGAAGGTCGACGGTGGCGAGCCCCCGGCCGACGATTCGTCGACGCGCACCTTCCGCAAGCAGCCGCCGCCCGAGTAGGGCCCAGCTGCGCGGCGACCCCCGCGGGCGCATCCGGTACCCACCGGATGCGCCCG
>NZ_JANRHB010000040.1:0-48959 GCF_024733855.1 Gordonia sp. GONU | reverse complement strand
GATGGGGTCGGGCGTGGGGTGCCCATCGCCGGACCGCCTCGATGTGGGCTTCACTCCTGCTACAGGATCGTGACGGTCCCGTTGGTTCCGTCGACGGCGATCTTGGTGCCGTTGACGATTCGCTTGGTCGCATCCTTCACCGCGAGCACGCAGGGCATCCCGAGCTCACGGCTCACGATGGCCGCGTGACTCAGCGGCGATCCCACGTTCACCACGACCGCCTCGGCGGAAGTGAAGATCGGGGTCCAGCCCGGATCGGTCACCGGGGCCACGAGGATCTCGCCGGGCTCGAGGTCGGGCGCATCCTCGGGATCGAAGATGACCCTGGCGATACCCTCGGCCGTGCCCGGGCAGGCACCGATCCCGGTCAGGACATCGCCGGTGGTGGCGACGTTCACCGCGGGAGCCTTCTTCTTGGGCCACGTGGTCACCGGCGGGATCTCCCCGTCGATAATGAAGGGCGGTTCGAGCTCGGAGAGCTGCTCGGACCATTCACGACGCTCGTCGATGGTGGCGACAAACGGCGTCGGGTCGTCGATGAACTTGTCCAGCTCGTCGATCTTCAGCATCGTGAGATCGTCCGGCCGGCTGAGGGTTCCACGTTCGACGAACCGGCGGCCGAGTTCGAACAACGGCATCCGGCATTCCTGGAGCACGCGGATGGTGTTGGTCTTGGACTGCTCGCGGGCAGGCATGTACACGTCCACCGTGGCGAGCACGGCATCGAAGCCGGCGAGCGCCTCGGGGTCACCGGCCAGCTTCTCCCGGATGGCCGCGGTGACCTCGTCGCGGTCGCGACGCACGCGCTGCGACTGCAGCCGCGGGTTCTTGGACTCGTCCTGCAGCCGCAGACGATCGATCATGCCGAGCGGGATGGTGCGATGGGTCTCCCAGGTCTTGGGCATCGGAGCCCACTCGTCGGTCGAGCGTGAACCGTACTCGTAGAGGAACTCGTCGAACTTCTCCACGAAGGCCACGACGTCGGCGTCACCGGACGCCCGCAGACGGTCCTCGAGGCCCTCGACACCGCCGTCGAACTCAGCGGTCAGTGCCGGACTCGCGATCACCTGACGCGAGAGGTCCCACATCGCCTGGCTCGGCGCCGCCGAGGCCACATTCCCCTGACCACCGGTGAGGCGGATGGTGAGCGTGGGATCGCCCAGCTTGTTCGCCAGTTCGTCGAGCGCTCCGGTCACCACCGAGGACTCGTACACCATCTTCAGGTGCTTGCGCAGGTAGTGCGGGTAGCGGTCGGCCATGAGCTTCTTGCCGTACTCGAGGAGCTCACGATCGCTCATCGACGACAGATCCGGGCGGGCCGCGCGCAGCGCCGCCGAGGACTCACGGTCCTCGATCTCGATGTCGTTGCGGTGGGTTTCGGTCAGGACCCGCTGCACGGAGGCCAGAATCCGTTCGGTGTATTCGGGTTTCGCATCGTCGGGATGCGGAACGTAGGGAGGCGCGGTGACGTCGCCCAGGTAGGTGCGGTCCATGAGGTCCGGTGTTGCACCGGGCATCCGCACACCGAACACCCGCGACTGCGAGAGGTTCAGGTAGATGTACCCGTGCACCATGCCCTGGATGTCGATGTAGTCCTCGCGGAACTCGTCCTCGTCGAATGCGCCGAACTCGGCCAGGGCCTTGCGCCACTGGCGTTCGTTGCCCATACCGCCACCGTAGGACCACATGAGCGGACTCGTGGTCCCGCCGGCGACCTCACCGGTGTTGGCACGCGTGTAGATGGGGAAGCGCGTACTCAACGGTGTGTCGATGACGAAGGGTTGAGTGATGTCGACCATTGCGACGCCTTTCGTGAAAGCAATGTCTCTATGACCTGTGCCACACTAGGTTGTCTAGTGGTACATTGTCTAGCCATAAACAATATATCGCTCGGCCACCCCGGCTGTGGCGGAAACGACTGCGAAAGGGCCTGCATCCCATGAAGGTAACGGTCAACGACAATTGCCAGGGTTGTGGAATCTGCGAGGCCACCGCCCCCGACGTCTTCGCCGTGAGCGACGACGGAGTGGCGCAGGTCCTGCTCGAAGAGATCCCGGCCGAACTCGAGGCGGCCGTGAAGGAAGCCATGGAGGAGTGCCCGACCGAAGCGATCGAGATCGCATGAGCCTCGAACCGGGGTCGGCCGCAGATGCTCGCCTGGTCGTCGTCGGCGCATCCCTCGCGGGACTGCGCGCGGTCGAGGCCGCGCGCAAGTCCGGGTTCACCGGCGCGATCACGATGGTCGGAGCCGAGCCCGAACTCCCCTACGATCGCCCGCCGCTGACCAAAGAACATCTGAAGCCCGACGGTCCCCAGCAGTCCAAACCGCTCAAGACCGCCGACGCCCTCGCCGAACTCGACGTCGAACTCCGGCTCGGGCGGACAGCCACGTCCCTGGACACCGACTCGCGCAAACTCACTCTCGATTCCGGTGACGTCCTGCCCTACGACGCACTGGTGATCGCCACCGGCGTGCGGCCGCGGCTCCTCGACGGCGTCGACGTCACCCATCCCCGCATCCACGCCATCCGCACGCTGGACTCGGCCAACGCCCTGCGGGAGTCACTCACCGAGGAGCAGCCCGTGCTCATCGTGGGCGCAGGCTTTATCGGCTCCGAAGTCGCCAGTGCCGCCGTGGCTTCCGGGAGATCGGTGACCATCGTCGAAGCAGCGCGACACCCACTGTCGCATGTGGTCGGCATCCAGGCCGGTGCCGCGCTGATGGATCTGCATCGCCGCCGCGGCGTCACCCTGCGGTGCGGCCAGACCCTCGATTCGGTCTCCGCCTTCGACGACCACATCGAGGCCGGGATCGGCGACGAGAAGATCTCGGCGGGCTCACTGGTCGTGGCCATCGGAACCGTCCCCAACACCGAATGGCTCGCGGGTTCCGGGGTTCCGGTCGACAACGGCGTCGTCTGCGAACCCGACCTGTCCGCCGGGGACGGCATCAGTGCGGCCGGTGACGTCGCGAGCTGGGTGGACCCACGATGGGGCATCCGACGCCGGGTCGAACATCGCACCAACGCAGCCGAGCAGGGCAAGCATGCCGCGATCACGGCGCTCGATCCCGCCGGCGCGAGCGCGTTCAGCTCCATCCCCTATGTGTGGACCGAGTGGTACGGCGTGAAGATCCAGGTGGTGGGCCAGACCGACGCCGACGAGGAGCTGCTGGTCGGCGATGTCGAAGGCGAGAGCTTCGTCGCGTTGTACCGCAAGGACTCCCAGTTGCGCGGAGCCCTCACCGTCGGCCGACCCGCGGCGACCCAGAAGTTCCGGAAGCTGTTGACCGGCAGCGCTTCCTGGGACGAGGCCGTGGCCCTGGCGCGAGAACTGGGCTGAGGCGCACCTCAACCGACGACGGCGGCCCGCTCCCTCGAGGAGCAGGCCGCCGTCGTCGATTCACCGGACGTGGTGCGCCTCAGGAGAAGACGCCGGTGTCGAACCAGCGCTCGAGGGCCTCACGTCGGTCGTCGTTGACATATTCGAGTCGGGTCCCGGTGGACGTCGACCGGGCGTAGATCGCCGATATCCCACCGTCCTTGCGCCACAACACCGCTTCCACGACCGTGTCCGGCGCCGCCTCGAGGTCGGCCAGTCGCGCCGGCATCGCCGATTCCCAGATGCCCAGGTGATGGAGGCCGGCGCGAGCCGGCGAGTAGATTCCGTCGCCCTGGGCGGCGATCAGTTCCAGGCGATGCGGGCCGGACCGGCTGTAGACCGCGCTCAGCGTGACCTCGCCTTCGGTACCCGCGAGCCGGTCTTCGAAGCGCGGCACCGTGATCGACGTCGGTTCGTTGAACTCATAGCCGATCTCGGCGGTGAACCGGGCCGCCGCCGCGCCGATGTCGTCGACGAGAATTCCTGAGTGATAGGGGATCTGAGCTGTCATGCGGAAGCCTCCGGGGATGCGCCGGCCGCCCAGGTGAGGGCGTTGGTCACTAGTCGGCGGAAATTCTCGTTGCCGTATGCGGACGGTCCGTCACCGAACTGCAGATACGCGATCCGGCTGGTGTCGTGCGGCTTCACCCACCCCACGACGCCACTGCCGGGTTCGTGACTCCAGCCGTCGTTGGTGTCGCGCCGCCCCTGGACGGCGTTGTAGGTCGAGTAGTGCGTGCTGGTGTCGAGCGGAACGTCGGTCGCCAGCAACGGATGCACGCCCTCGTCGACCGCGCACAGGTACGTCTCGTCACGCAGGGCGAACTCCGCGTCGACACCAGCGGTGATCGGATGACTCCGATCGAGGACCCTGATCCGCTGGTCGACCTCGTGCCGGTATCCCGAATCCGGTTGTCCGCCACCGGGTACGAACCGGAATCGGCCACCGATCAACGCCGAGTACTCCGGCCAGGTGGGCCACGACGCCAGAGCGTGGTGGAGGAACACGAATCCGTGCCCGGCGGCGACCAGCCCCTCGAAGTCCTCGCGGAACCGCGACGGCGGCTCGTGGAGATCGACCGGTGAGTGGTCGCGATGAAAGGTGTAGCCAGGCATGTCGTACATCAGGAACGCGTCCCATTCCGAGGCGTTCTCCGCCCGGAAGAAGGTCTGTGCCGCGGGTTGTTCCACCTGGCTGACCTCGACGCCGGGAAGCGCGTCGAGCATCGCAGTGAACGCATTGCGCTCGAAATTGTGGCCGCGGGTCACCGCGAGCACACGTAGCGGAGCTGTCATCGGGTCAGTGCGACGCTGTGTTGACCATGCGGTGGACGCCGCGCTTGGAGGCGATCCACCCCGTCATCTGCGGGTCGACGTCGATCTTGTCGCCGGAGACCCGCCGCCCGTCCTTGGTGTAGATCCCGACCTTCCCGGCTTTGGTGGTGACGCGCACCAACTCGTTCTCCTCCGGCTCGTAGAGCGCGCCGCTGAACGGATGTCGAAGCCCGTGCATCGTTACTTCTCCCCTGCCTTCTCGTCGTTCACCTTGTCGCCGGCGGCCATGTACCGGTCCATCAGCTGGTGCATCCAGCGGATGTTGTCCTCCTGGTAGGTGGCGAAGGTGACCGTCGGCTTCACCGTGGTCTCGAGGCCGTACTGCACCTTCTCCATGTTGAAGACGTCCTGATCCAGGATGTTGCCCACGATGCCCAGTTCTGACCGCGTGCTGAACGGGGTGTCGGCGTCCAGGCGCACCTCGGGCGACGGCGCCGGCCGTTCCCCGGTGAACGGGCTGATCAGGAAGACGTCCATGATGCAGGTACGGTGGTCGTCGCCGTTGGGCCGGAAGCGGTAGCACAGCTTGTGCACTCCGCCCCAGGGCATCATGTTGGGGAAGATCGTGTAGGTGAAGTTGTCGACGAGTTCGCAGTCGGCCCATTCCTCGATCGCCTCGCCGAGGAACCCGCGCCACTTCTCCCGCGTGGACGCCACGACGAACTCGCGCGCGGTCTGGCCCTCGGCCGGCGTGACCGGAAGCTTCTCGTCGATGCGGACATCCATCGTCGCGCGCAACATCTCCTCGGTGGTGGGATCGCCCTTCATCATCGGTCCGACCACCTCCGACGGGGTGATGAAGCGGGAGAAGTTGTCATAGCAGTCGACCTGACAGACCCCGAACGCCGCATAGGGAACGGTCTGCGGGTGCGTAGCAGCGGCGTGCCAGCATTCCATGTAGGCCTCCTGCGCCACTTTCCAGTTGCAGCGCAGGATCTTTGACACATGAGCCTCGATGTAGCGGTCCTCGTGACCCCACTTGGCGAAGTGCTCCGGCAGCTCGCCGAGATAGTCCTCGAGGGGCGCCGCATCCGGGTCGGGATTGATGAAGACGAACCCGCCCCAGGTGCCGACGCTGACCGTCGGCAGGCTGAACGTCGACTCGTCGACGTGGGGGAATTCCCACGGCGCCGGATTCTGTTTGAACGAACCGTCGAGGTTCCACGCCAATCCGTGGAAGGCGCAACGGATTTCCGCACACCAGCCGTCGTGGTCCTTGAGCTGGCGACCGCGGTGAAGGCACGAGTTCGGGTACGCGCGGATCTCGTCGGGTGCCGAGCGCACGATGAGGTAGGACATGTCGGCGATCGAGTAGACCACATGGTCACCCACGTCCGGCAGGTTCTCCTCACGGCAGGCGAAGTGCCAGGTGCGCTTCCACACCAGCTCCTTCTCCCGGAGATGCCAGTCACGGCTGATGTACCGCTCGATGGAGGCCTCGGTGAAGTCGAACTCACCGCGGCGCTCTTCCCGGATGTGTTTCGGCACCTCGCGGGTGTCGAGATCGAGCACGTCCTTGTACGTCAACAGACGATCGCCGACGTCCAGCCGCTCACCCATCTGGTCCTCCAAACTCATTCAAGATCGATTACTGAATAGTCTACTCATAGAGTATAGGTTTGCGTCCGGACTCAGTGCTGAATCCGGGACAACATCCCGCCGTCGACAACCACGTTGCCGCCGGTGATGAAACCGGCACGCGCACTCACCAGGAAGGCGACCGCGTCGGCGATGTCATCGACCGATCCCAGACGCCCGAGCGGAATCCTGGTCTTGAGGTTCTCGTACACCTCCGGACGCGACCGCCGGACGTAATCCCATGCGCCGTCGGGGAACTCGATCGGTCCCGGGGACACGGTGTTCACCCGGATTCCGTCGCCGGCCCAGGCCCGCGCGAGCGCCGAGGCGTGATGCAGCACGGCCGCCTTGATCGCGCCGAAGGAATTGGGGCCGGAGGGGAAGTCCACGTCGAGGGCACTGGTGGAGCTGATCGCCACCACGGCACCCGAGCCGGACGCGGCCAGTTCCCCGCGTGCCGCCTCGGCCAGGATCGCGAACGCCTGGAGGTCACCACGCGCACTGGTCACCCAGGCGTCGTCACCCTTGACGCTGCCCGGCGACGCGTTCGAGACGAGGATGTCGAGCCCGCCGAGCGCAGCGGTCGCCGAGGCGACGAACTCGCGGGCGGACTCGGGTCGCGACACATCGACGGCGATGGGATGGACCTCGCCGCCGCGCTCGCGCAGCGCCTCCGCGGCGGCGTCGAGTCGGGCGACGTCACGTGCGCCGATCACCACTCGCACACCCTCGTCGACGAGCGTCTCGGCGATCCGCAGGCCGATACCCCTGCTCGCGCCGGTGATGACTGCGCGCTTGCCGGTCAGATTGAGGTCCACGTCGATACCCTTTCGCGAAAATCACCCAGAACGGTTTCGTTCATCTCTAGATTATTTGTCACTAGAGTACCTTAGATCTGACGGATTCCCACGAAACGGAGAACTCATGACCATCGTCCTCACCAAACCCACCATCGACGTCGGGATCGTGACCACGGACCCGGGCCCGATGATCGAGTTCTACGGCGAACTCCTCGGGTTGCCCCGCCTCGACGACATCGCGATGCCCGGCTTCACGATCATCCGCTTCGAAGTGGGCGACGTGGTCCTCAAAGTTCTCGTATATGACGAGAAGCCCACGGAGACAGCCGCGACCGGCGGTATCGGCGCCGGCACCGGCATCCGCTACATCACCGTGTCGGTCGAGAAGATCGCCGACGCACTCGCCGCGTGCCGCGCGTCGGCCACCGCATCCGTGCTCGAGGAGCCCGTCGAGGTGCGTCCGGGCGCCTGGATCGCGTTCGGCGCCGATCCCGACGGCAACGTCATCGAATTCGTCCAGCGCGGCGGGACCCTCTGAGTCACTCCCCCTGTCGGACGACAACGGGTCGGCACACTTCGAGAAGTGTGCCGACCCTTGTTCTCGCCTGTCCGCGGTCGTTCGGCGGCCGACGGCCGTCAGATCAGCTCGCGCACCTTCGCCACGACCCGGTCCACCGTCGGGAACCCGTTGAGCGCCTTGGAGAACGGCACCGGCGTGTACATCGCGCCGACACGGCCGACCGGTGCGAGCAGCTCGTTGAACAGGTTCTCGTGGATTCGTGAACTGATCTCCGCGCCCGGTCCGCAGAACTCCGTCGCCTCATGGACGATCACGCAGCGTCGCGTGCGCTCCACCGACTCCATCACGGTGGGCAGATCCAGGGGCACCAGACTGCGAAGATCGATCACCTCGGCCTCGACACCGCTCTCCGACAACGCCTTCGCGGCGTCCGTACAGATCGACACACCGGTCCCGTAGGTGACCAGGGTGATGTCGGTACCGGTCCGCAACGTCGCCGCCTTGCCCAGCGGAACCGTGTAGCGCCCCTCCTCCACCGGCTCCTTGGTCGAGTACAGGAGACCGGAATGCTGGATGAACAGACAGGGGTCGGGCGATTCCAGGCACGACTGCAGCAAACCCTTGGCGTCCACCGGATTCGACGGCATCACCACGTTGATGCCCGGCGTGTGCATGAACCACGCCTCCAGCGACTGGGCGTGCTGTGCACCGAAGTGGCTGCTGCCGATCACGGTGGTGACGAGGATCGGTGTCGGGGTCGCGCCGCCGGTCATGTAGCGGAGCTTCGCGGCGTGATTGATCACCTGGTCCAGTGCGAGGGTGATGAAATCGAAGAACATGATCTCGGCCACCGGCCGGTAGCCGCCGAGCGCCAGACCCACCGCCGTGCCGGCGAAGGTGCCCTCGGCGATCGGCGTCGACCGCACCCGATCACGACCGAACGCCGTGGACAGCCCCTTACTGGTCTTGAAGGGTCCACCGATGGGATCCTCGATGTCCTCGCCGAGCACCACGATCTTCGGATCGGCCGCCATGGCCTCGTGGAAGCCCGCGTTGATGGCCGCGGCCATCGTCATCGTCTTCTTCTCGCTCATCGGTTCAGACTCCTCACGAACTCGTCATCGGCGAACACGTCGGTCTCGAGATCGTCCGCATCGGGGAAGGGGCTGGACTCGGCAAAGGCGAAGGCGTCCTCGACGTACTCCTCGGCCCGCTTCTCGATGGCCGTCAACGCGGCGTCGTCGAAGAACCCGTTGTCCTTGAGCCACTCACGGAAGTTCGGCGCAGGGTCGCGCTCCATCGCCGCCGCCAGTTCGTCCTTGGGGACGTAGCTGAAGTCGGCGGTTCCGGTGTGTCCGGTCAGCCGGTAGTGGACGAATTCGATGAACGAGGGCCCCTCGCCGCGCCGCGCGCGATCCACCGCCACGCGAAGTGCCCGCGTGCTCGCGATGGGATCGAAACCGTCGACGCGTTCGGTCGGCATCGCATAGGACGCAGCGCGTTTGGCCAGCTCGGTGTCCGGTGCGTAGTCGGCGATGGCGGTGTGCTCGCCCCACTGGTTGTTCTGGCACACGAACACCACCGGCAGCTTCCACAGCGACGCGAAGTTCATCGACTCGTGGTAGCTGCCGATCGAGGTAGCACCGTCGCCGAAGGTCGCGACCGTGGCGCGACCGCCACCGTCGAGCTGCGTCGCCATGGCGAGGCCGACGGCCAGCGGCAGACTCTCGCCGACGATTCCGGTGGTCGCGGTGAACCCGACTTCCTGATCCTGCAGGTGCATCGGGCCACCCTTGCCCTTGGACATCCCGTTGGCACGCCCGTACAACTCGGCCATGATCGACCGGAGGGAGGCGCCCTTGGCGAGCGCATCTCCGAGGTTCCGGTAGGTCGACACCATCCGATCCTCTTTGTCCAGGACGGCACCGAGCGCCGCACAGACCGCCTCCATGCCGCGGACCGGGTAGAACGCCGCGGCGAGACGCCCCGCCTTGGCCTCCTTCGCGGATCGCTGATCGGCCAGGGTGGTCACGAGCATGAGGTGGTACATCGCCGCGAGTTCGTCGCTGCCGAGTCCGGCCGTCAGATCGGTCGATGCCGACATGTGACCCTCCTCCTTCTTCTGATTCTTCGGTAGATGAGTGAATGTTCCGGTTCGCCGCGGTCAGACCGTGACAGCCGTGCGCGCCGCCCGCTTGGCCGCGGCCGCACCGGAGATGCGGCCGAAGCCGGCCGCACTCGACAGTGAACTCCCCGACCCCATGTAGACGCGTCCGGAGATTCCGCCGGTGCACTCGCCGGCCGCGAACAGGCCGTCGATCGCATGACCATTGCGGGAGACGACCGCACCCGACTCGTCGATCTTGAGCCCGTAACCGGTGTGGGCCACCGCGGTCGGCCGCACCTCGACGGCGTAGAAGGGGCCGGTGCTCAACGGGTTGAGGAACTTGGCCGGCTTGTTGTAGTCGGTGTCGGCGCCGGCGGCGACCAGCCCGTTGTAGCGGTCGATCTCACCGGCCAGCTCGGCACGCGGCAGCCCGATCGCGTCGGCGAGCTCTTCGACGGTGTTCGCGATGTGGACCCGCTCGTGATCGGCGAACAGCTCCATCACCTCGGCCGTGTAGTGCTTGGGACGGAACGGCGCGTGGTTGGGCCACACCTGCTTGTAGGCGTCGCGGTAGCGGTCGGCCTTGTCCGCCGGCGGACGCACACATGCATCATCGAAGATGACGAAGCCGACATTGCCCCGGTTGCGCATGAGGGCGTCGAGGATGCCGTACGGCGCCGTCTCGTCGGTGAACCGGTGGCCGTTGCGGTCGACGAGAATCGTCCAGCCCGGCAGGAATGCCTCGTGGACCTTGTCGACACCGGGATTGAGCATCCGCAGGCCGCGGTCGACACCGGTCAGCTGCGCTCCGAGCTGCTCGGCGAACTCCACGTGGTCGCCGCGAGCACCGTCGGCGCCGATGTAGAACGTCTCGTCCTCGACATACGACGACGGGTAGAACTGTTCCAGCAGAGCCGGATTCGCACCGAACCCGCCGGTGGCCAGGACCACCGATCCCGCCGTGAGGGTCTCCCCGCCGGACTCGATCCCGACGACCGTCCCGTCCTCGACGACGAGTCGCTCGACCCGGCGGCCCAGGGCGATGTCGACACCGGCCTTCTTGCAGGCCGCGGCGAGCGCGGACACGAGAGCCTGCCCGCCACCCTCGACGCAGTGCCCGCGCGCGCGGCTCTCGTCGCCGCCGAAGATCATCTGCTCGTAGAACGGAACACCGTTGGCGCTCAACCAGTCCACGGTCTCACCGAGGGAAGACGCCCAGGCGCGCACCGGGCCGGCGGACAGATCCCAGCCGTTGATCGACATGTACTCGCGGTAGAGGGCACCTTCCTCGTCCTCGATGCCCGCGGCCTTCTGCAGCTTGCTCCGGCTCGCCATCACGACGCCACCGGCCAGCCGGGAGGAACCGCCGACGACACCTTCGGACTCGACGACGAGCACCGAGGCTCCCGCTTCGGTCGCCGACAGGGCGGCGGACAGACCCGCCGCACCCGAACCGACGACGATGACGTCGAAATCTCGTTCCGAACCCATGGTTTTCACTCTCCGTTCACGGTTGCGGTCTGCAGCAGACGCAGATGCGCTGATTCATTGAGGCACACGACTTCCCGATGACCTCGTCGACTTGCCTGCACCAAGGTCATGCCGGTGTAGTTCGGGTGGTGGAACACCAGTTTGCGGGCACCGAGGAACCCGCCGACGAAGCCGTTGATGACGGCCGCATGGGTGACCGCGATGACTCGGCCGCCCGGGTGTCCGGCGATGATCTCCTCGGCCGCGGCGATCGCATCGGCGCGGATCTCCGCAGCGGTCGTGCCGTAGTCCGAGAAGTCCTCCCGGGCGAACTTGGCCATGACGTCGTTCCCGGGCTTGGCGAGGTCCTCGAAGTGGATGTAATTTGCCTTGCCCCAGTCGAATTCGGCGAGCCCGTCGCGGATCACGAGGTCGAGACCGAGCTGGTTCGCGATCGGCGCGGCCGTCTCGAGCGCTCTCGCCTGCGGTGAGCAGTAGAGCCCATCCCAGGGCCCCATCTCGGCCAGCCGGAGGGCAACCAGTTCGGCCTGGCGGCGACCCTCGTCGGCGAGTCCGGGATCGCCGGGATTCGCGCTGTCGCCAGGCGCCGACGGCAATGCGTGGCGGATCATCATGAGTTCCATCAGATCTGCCCCTCCCGGCCGGCCCCGTTAGGTGACCACGGTGTGGCGTTGAGCTCGCGGATCGACCACCCTTCACCGGGCCGGTACCAGAACCGGTTCACCGAGCCGTAGAGAGGCGAGAAGAACCGCGCGGACTCGATCCCGAGAATCCAGGCGGCGAAGACATTGATGACCCCGCCGTGACAGACCGCGACCACGTTCTCGCCGTCGTGGTCGGCGCGCACCGATTCGATGGTGTCGAGCACGCGGGCGCGGAACTCGTCCAGCGTCGTCCCCCACGGACTGAGATCCCCGGCCAGGTAGCGCTTCCAGATGTCCGCGCCGTCCTCGTAGTGCAGGTAGGTGCTGCCACGGTCGAACTCGCTGAGTCCATCCCGTTCGCTCACCGACACCTCCGGACCGACGGCGATCTGCGCCGTCTCGCGAGCTCGTCGTAGCGGCGACGTGTACACCGCGGCATAGCCGTCGGCGGTGATCAGCTGTCCGACGCCGCGAGCATGCTCGACACCCGTCGCACTCAGCGGGGGATCCATCCCGACGTCCCCGGATGCCTCACGAACTGGCTCTCCATGCCTGACAAGCGAGAGAATCACTTGGCACGCCCTTTCCCTTTACATGTGATGCGAGTCGCAACTATGGTCATACTCTATCACTAGATCGTTCAGTTCTAGAGTAATCCACGAAAGGGCGAATCCACCATGACGACCGCACCGGAAACCACCGCCGGAGGCTGCCCCGTTCACCCCCAGGAGCAGTTCGCGAAGCTCACCATGCGGGACCGTGACCTCGTACGATGCCCCTTCCCCGTCTACGCCGAGATGCGCCGGGAAGCACCGGTGATGTGGAACGATCGCCTCGGCGCCTACATCATCAGCCGCTACGAGGACATCCGCGAGGTCCTCCGCGATCCGAAGACCTACTCGAGCCTGCAGGCCTCGGGCCCGACCTCGGTCACCCCGCTGGCACGCCAGGTCGAGGCCGATGAATCGTATTCCGAGGAGACCCGCGCCGCAGCCCATCGCCGGCTCGAACTCGCCGAGTACCCCGTCCTGATCAACTCCGATCCGCCCGAGCACAAGCGCCAGCGCGCACTCGTCGCAGCCGCCTTCACCCCGCGCCGGATCAAGGAGATGGAGCCGCACTTCCAGGCCATCGCCGACGACCTGATCGACAAGATGGCCGACGAAGGCGTGACCGACATCGTCGAGGACTTCGCCCTGCCGCTGCCGATGACCGTCATCGCCGGCCTGCTCGGCGTCCCGGCCGACATGATGCACACCTTCAAGGAATGGACCGGCGCGTTCACCAAGGGCGTGGGCGCGATGGACCTGACCCACGAGGACATCACCGAGCTGTTCAAGTCGACCAACGCGTTCTACACCTACTTCGGCGCCGAGATCGAGCGCCGTCGCAAGGAGCCGCAGGACGACCTGATCGGCACCCTGCTCGACGCCCGCCTCGACGGCGAGACCCCACTGGGCGACGAAGAGCTGCTGCAGATGCTCGTGCTCTTCCTGGTCGCAGGCAACGAGACCACCACCAACCTCATCTCCAGCATGGTCTATTACCTGCTCAAAGACCCGGAGCTGCTCGCCTCGCTGCGCGAGGACGAGGATCTCATCACCCCGTTCGTCGAAGAGTGCCTGCGCCTGGAATCCCCGACCCAGGGCCTGTACCGCACCGCCACCACCGACACCAGCATCGGCGGCGTCGACATCCCCGAGGGCACGATGGTGTTCCTGATGTACGCCTCGGCCAACCGGGACGAGGAGATCTTCTCCGACCCCGACGAGCTCGACCTGGAGAACCCGAGCACCCAGCATCTGGCGTTCGGTCGCGGCGAGCACGTCTGCCTCGGGGCCAACATCGCGCGACGCGAAGCGTTCATCGCGGTCAAGACTCTGATCAACCGGCTCACCGACCTGGAACTGGCCGTGCCCGACCCCGAGGTCGAGTACCAGCCGAGCTTCATCCTCCGGGGCCTGGCCACCCTTCCGATGCGCTACCGCAAGGTCGACTCGCCCCGGTAGTGACCTGACGGCACCGCCGGTGGACATGTGATCACCGTCTCAGATAGACTCCTGAAATTACTCTATAACTCGATGATCGGTAACTAGACAACGCGTCGTCGGCGCCCGTGTACGCGCCATCATCGACGCCCGATTCGAAAGAGGGATTCCGTGGCCCACGAGCTCGCCATCCTGCAAGCCGCCCGACTCAAGGGACGACTGTCACCCGAACTCGCCGCCGCCTCGGCCGGCGTCGACCTCGACACCGCCCAGGACGTGATCGCACGCCTCCGCGACGCAGGAAGCCTGAAGGGCGAACCGTCGGTTCGCCTGACCCCCGAGGGCAAGACCGCGCTGGCCGAACTCATCAGCGCCGAGCGCGACACCATCGACCGGGACGCACTCACCGCGCTGTACGAGGAGTTCGACGACCACAACAACTCCCTCAAGCAGATCATCACGGACTGGCAGATCCGCGACGGTTCACCCAACGACCATTCCGACGAGGCCTACGACAAGGGCGTCATCGACCGGTTGATCGCACTCGACGCCGGCTTCCAGCCCCTGGTCGCCCGCATCGCCGACAAGGCACCGCGCCTGACCACCTTTGCGCAGCGCTTCTCCAATGCGATCGAGCAGCTCCAGGGCGGTGACACGGGCTTCGTCGCCCGTCCGATCGCCGACAGTTACCACACCGTCTGGTTCGAATTCCACGAAGAGCTGATCGGCCTGCTGGGCCTCAACCGGGCCGAAGAGGCCGCCGCCGGTCGCGCGGTCTGAGAAAGGTTCGCACAACATGACTTTCATCTGGCTCGGAGACACTCCCGACCTCGACCCGGCACTCGTCGGCGGCAAGGCGCGCAGCATCAACCGCATGCGCTCCCTCGGCCTGCCCGTGCCGCCCGCGTTCGTCCTGTCCACCGACTTCTGCGCCAAGGTGAACGCCAACGACGGCCGCCTCACCGATCCGATCAAAGCGCATCTGCGTGCCGGACTCGACGAACTCGAGAAGGCCGCGTCGAGGCGTCTCGGCTGCGACGACACCCCGCTGCTCATCTCGGTCCGCTCCGGTGGCGCCAAGAGCATGCCCGGCATGATGGACACCGTCCTCAATCTCGGCATGAACGCAACCGTCGAGGCCCGGATCGCCGAGCTCACCGGCGACACCGCCTTCGCCGCCGACACCCACCGCCGCTTCCTCGAGCAGTTCGAGCGCGTCGTCGGCGCACCGTCGACCGGCGATCCCTGGTCGGATCTCGTCCTGGCCGCCGAAGCCGTCTTCGCGTCGTGGAACTCGCCGCGCGCCCGCTCCTACCGCAACCACCACGGGATCGGCCACGACGGCGGGACCGCGGTCACCGTGCAGTCCATGGTCTTCGGCAACCTCGACGACAATTCCGGTACGGGCGTGCTGTTCAGCCGCAATCCGCTCACCGGCGACCCCGCCCCCTACGGGGAATGGCTTCCGCGAGGGCAGGGCGAGGACGTCGTCTCCGGCCGGTTCGACGCGCTCCACCTCGACGAGCTGAGGCAACAACTGCCGTCCATCCACGACGAGCTTCTCGACATCTCGACGCACCTCGAGAAGGTCTGCGGCGACGCCCAGGACATCGAGTTCACCGTGGAGCGCGGCAAACTGTTCATCCTGCAGACCCGTTCGGCCAAGCGGTCCCCGCAGGCCGCGGTCCGCATCGCGGTGACCCTGGCCGAGGAGGGCATCGTCAGCAAGGCCGAGGCCGCCGCGATGGTCACCGACGCCCAGATCGCCGCCGCGACCGCGCCGCATGTGGATCCGGTCGCCCGCAAGTCGGCGACCCTCGTCGCCAGCGGTCTCCCGGCGTGCCCCGGCGTGGCCACCGGTCGTGTTGTCGGCGACTGCGAATCCGCCGAAGACCTTGCCGACGAGGGTGTTCCGGTGGTCCTGGCGCGGCCGACCACCGACCCCGATGACGTTGCCGGCATGGTGGTGTCCGCCGCGATCATCACCGAGATCGGCGGCTCCACGAGCCACGCCGCGGTCGTCAGTCGCGAACTCGGCACGCCGTGTGTCGTCGGCTGCGGCCAGGGCACCCTCGACGCCCTCGCCGGACAGGTCGTCACCGTCGACGGCACCAACGGCGAGGTCTTCGCCGGCGAGGTCCCGCTCGCACAGACCGACGGCGTCGAACGACAGGCCGCGGATCTCCTGCGCAAGTGGGCAGCCGAGTCGCCCCTGCAGGTGGCGCAGTGACTTTCGCAGCTCAGATCGCCGCGCAGCGCCCCACCGAGGTGGCGCTGCGCGACATCGTCGAAGAACTGACCTGGCAGCAGGCCGACGATCGGTTGCGTCCGGCCGTGAACGCCCTTCTCGCACAGGATCTCGGTCCGATGCGGCGCGTTGCGATCCTGGCGTCCAACTCGGCCGCGACCCTGCTCGGCTACGTCGCCGCCACCCTCTCCGGTTCGTCGGCGGTCGCGGTCAACTCACATCTGACCGCACCCGAGACCGCGTACATCCTGGAGGATTCCGAGGCCTGGCTGGTGTTCTGCGACACCACCACCGCCGAGGTCGCGGCCGAGGCGGCACGTCTCGCCGGGGTACCGACGGTCGTCGCCTGGGACGCCCCGGGCGTCACCGCCGGCGATCTTCCCGACGGTGTGGTGAGTTTCGCCGAGTGGTGCACCGACGACTCGGAGCCACGCACCGATGTCGCCCCGAGGCGCACACTGGTCTACACCTCCGGGACCACCGGTCGTCCCAAAGGCGTTGAGCTGCCGTTCACCTCGTGGGTCGGCGGCGCCGACATCACCGAACACCTGGCCGGGCTGGCCACCAACCGGATGATCGGATTCGGGCGGCACCTCGCCGTCGGACCGCTGTACCACTCGGGTCCGTTGTCCGCCACGCGCCTCTTCGCCGGCGGTGTTCCGGTGACCGTGCTGGGCAAGTTCGACGCCGAGGCCACGCTGACCGCCATCGAACGGGACCGGATCGGATCGTCGATCATGGTGCCCACGCACTTCCAGCGACTCCTCGCGCTCCCCGCGGAGCGTCGGGCCACGGCCGATGTGTCGAGCCTGCGCTACGTCCTGCAGGTCGGCGCGAAGTGTCCGACGCCGGTGAAGCAGGCCATGATCGACTGGCTCGGCGACATCGTGTGGGAGAGCTACGGTGCCAGCGAGGTCGGCACCACCTGCATGATCAGCGCACAGGACTGGCTCGACCGCCCCGGCTCGGTGGGACGGGCGGTGCCCCCCTTCGAGGCCTACATCGCCGACGAGCAGGGCAACCCCGCACCACCCGGTACCGAAGGGCCCCTGTGGTTCCGCGACACCTCGGGGCACGGGATCAGCTACACCTCCGGCGTGCGTACCGGCAACGAGTTCACCCTCGGCGAGATCGGTCGCATGGATGCCGACGGTTACGTCTGGATCACCGACCGGTTGTCGGACATGGTGGTGTCGGGCGGGGTCAACATCTATCCGGCGGAGGTCGAGCAGGCGCTCGGCACCCTGCCCGAGGTCGCCGACGTCGCTTGCTTCGGGATTCCCGACGAGGCGATGGGCGAGCGGCTGGTCGCCCTCATCGTGCCGGCCGACAGCGCGAATCCGCCGGACCCCGCCGACATCGCCAACCGTGGTCGGGCCCTCCTGGCCGGTTACAAGATCCCCAAGGAAATCCATCTGACCGACGCCCTGCCGCGCACCGCGGTGGGGAAGCTGGACAAGAAGGCGATGCGATCGCGTCACGCGGTGAAGGGCGACGCGGTGAAGGTCACACTGTAGGCGATCGCCGTTCCCCTACAGAGCATCCATAGAGTTATATACAATTGAGCAATCTCATTTCTATCGGATCACCGCATATCGGTTGAGGGGAACACGTGGCACGCGCAAAGAGAATGCCTGACATCACCGATCCGGTCGATTGGGCCAAACACTACTGGGAGCAACAGGGACTCGACGGCGACGAGCAGCGCTTTCTCGCCATGACGTCCCTGTTGCGCTACCAGCGCATCGTCGCCGATTCCGTCGATTCCGAGCTCAAGGCCCACGGCCTGAACATGACCGACTATCTGCTCCTGATGACGTTGCAGCTGTCGGAGACCGGCACCCGCCTGATCTCGAGCCTGGCCCGCAACCTCCTCGTCCACGCGACCACGGCCACCCTGGCCACCGACCGCCTCGAGGCGCGCGACCTCCTCGAGCGCAGCCCCCATCCGACGGACCGGCGCGCGACCTGTGTCACGATCACCAAGGCGGGCCGCACGAAGGTCGACGAGGCCACCCGCGCCCTGACGGCCATCGATTTCGGGATGAAGGGCAGCACCATCCAGGACGTCGAACAGCTCCGTGCCGCACTGACCGCGATGCGCCACTCGGCCGGGGACGCCTGAGAACGACACTGGTAAAGCCATTAGTCTAGTACTAGAGTAATGGCATGTCTTCTGCGAGAGTCGGTTCCACCGGAGTATTCACCAGTCTCGGCCGCGCGCGGCGTAGCGGAGCGGTCGACACCGGGCGATGCGCCGAACGCGCGTCATTCCAGACGCTGTGGCTTGCCGACGTACGAGGGGATCTCTCCGCCCTCATCGAGATCACCGCGGCCACCACCGAGATCGTCACCGCCACCGCGGTACTGAGCATCTGGGACCTGGCGGCCGCCGACCTCGCCCGCACGTGGGACGACCCCACGAACCGGATGGTGTTGGGCATCGGCGTCAGCCATCCGTCGATGGCGCCGCCGGGTAGTTACCGTAATCCGTTGTCCCTGCTCGAGAATTACCTCGACACTCTCGAGGCGAGTCGACCGCAGCCGATCCCGTGCATGATCGGCGCGAACGGCCCCAAGATGCTCGAGCTCGCCGGTCGACGCACCCACGGGGCCATCACCCAGCTCGTGACACCCGAACGCACCGCCCGCCAGCGCGAATGGCTCGGATCGACCGCGACGCTGGCCACCGAGGTCAAGGTCGTCACCACCGGCGACGCGGCCGATCGCCGCCGTCTCGGACGGGCCAATCTCGGGAACTACCTGCACCTTCCGGGATACCAGAAGAATCTGCGGGCCATGGGATTCGACGACGGGGATTTCTCCGGCGGGGGCAGCGACCGGCTCGTCGACGCGCTGGTCGCCGGCCCCGACCCGGACCAGATCAGGGAGCGGATGAGGCAGCAGCGCGACGCCGGCGCCGATCACCTGGCACTGCACGTACTCAGCGATTCCAGCGATGCACCCCTGTCCCAGTGGACAGAACTCGCCGGCGTTCTCGCGGACGACCTCGACCCCCAGATGAAGGACGGTTCACACCGATGACGCACCAGGCAACTCCGACCCCCGAAGCCGTCGGAGCACTCCCCCGGCTGCTCTCCGCCGACAACTTCCGCGACCTCGCGGGGACCGGCGACGGCTACGCCGCGGCCGGTGGCAGGTTGCGGCGCGGGGTCCTGTTCCGTTCCAACCGCCTCGAACTCGACGCCGACGATCTCGCGACCATGGCCACGTTCGGCCTGACCGCCATCCACGATCTACGCCAGCCCAACGAGGTCGCCAGGCATCCGAACGTCGAGATCCGCGGCGCCCGGTGGCACCACCACCCGGTTCCCGGCATCCCCGAGTCCGAGGTCTCCTCGCTGATGACCGCGGCACAGACCTACCAGGCGATGCTGGTGAACTATCAGACCTTCGTGACGGACTCGGCCTGCCGGGCGGGCTTCTCCAGCCTGCTGCGGACGATCGCGCGTACCGACGGCCCCCAGCTGTTCCATTGCGCCGCCGGCAAAGACCGGACCGGCTGGGCCGCCGTACTCCTCCACCACATCGCCGGCGTCGACCGAGAGGTGATGCTGGAGGACTACCTGCTGACCGACACCTATGCGGTTACCAGCCGACAGGCCACCCTGGATTCGATCCTCGAGAACCTCGGCTCCGAACGTGTGCCCGCCTACGAGCCCGCCTTCTCCTGCGACAGCAGGTATCTCGATGTCGCATACGAAGCGGCCGACGACTCCTACGGCGGTCTCGACGGATACCTGACCCGCGGCCTCGAACTCGACGACGCCGACCTCGAGGCGATCCGCAACCGATTCGTGCACACTTCGCTGGCCTCGGCCTGAGACCGGGGTATCGGGCCGGGAGTCGGGCACACATACCGACTCCCGGCCCGAGCTCTGATGGACGGTGACCGTCCGGTCGCGAACTCCCGACAACTATATCTGAGAATCAGTTATTTATCACTAGACTTTTTCTACCCCACCGACCCCCTCCGCCGGTTGAGCCGGCACCGAGCGCAGCGAGGCGCCGCGTCGAAACCCCCACCCACTTACAAGCAGTCCGGACTGTTTGTGTGTTACGCTCACCACTGTGACCGAGCCCACCAGCACTCCGCGTCGGCGAACCCAGGCCGAGCGCACCGCGGCGACCCGCACCCGGGTCCTCGACGCCGCGGTCGAAGCGCTGGTCGAGGTCGGCTACGCGGCCACCACCACCCAGGAGGTCAACCGGCGCGCAGGCGTCTCCCGCGGCGCACTGCTGCACCACTTCCCCACCCGGGAATCGCTGGTGGTCGCGGCCGTCGCACATCTCGTCGACCGTCGTCTCGAGGAAGTGCTGTCCCGCCCGCGTACGGGTGAGGAGGGACTCGAAGTCCTGATCGAGGCGTTCAGCGGACCGCTGTTCGACGCCGCCCTCGAACTCTGGGTGGCCGCCCGCTGCGACGTCGGTCTGCGCACCGCCCTCATCCCGCTCGAACAGCGGGTCTCCGACGCCCTCGCCGTGGGTTGCGCCGAGCTCTTCGGCGACCGGTACACCCCGCAGGAACTCGAACTCTCCATCGAACTCGCACGCGGCGTCGCGGTGTCGCGCATCCTGCGATCTCCCGCCGCCGACCGCGACTACCTCGACCGACTTCTGCCCGTCTGGAAGGACCTGTTGACCCATGACTGAACTCAGTTCGCTCCCCGAACGCGTCGACGTTCTCGTCGTCGGCGTCGGATTCGGTGGCCTCGCCGCACTTCACCGGCTGCGCAAGGACCATCCCGGGCTGCAGACGCTCGCCATCGAGCGCGCCGGTGGCGCCGGCGGGGTCTGGCGCGAGAACGACTACCCGGGTGCCGCCTGCGACGTCCCGACCTCGCTGTACTCGCTGTCGTTCGCCCCGAACCCGGACTGGTCGCACACCTACGGTCGACGCCACGAGATCCACAACTATTTGCGTTCCGTCGCAGCCGATTACGAGGATCAGATCCGCTACGACTGCGCGCTGACCGCCGCCCGATGGGACGGCGCCGCACAGGAGTGGGTCGTCGACACGACCACCGGCCGGATCCGCACCCGCTTCCTCGTCGCGGCGCCGGGCGCGCTGTCCGAGCCGGGACTGCCCGAGGTGCCGGGCGCCGACGAGTTCACCGGCACGATGTTCCACTCCGCCAACTGGGACCACACCCACGACCTGCGCGGACGTAAGGTCGCGATCGTCGGCACCGGCGCGTCGGCGATCCAGATCGTGCCCGAGATCGTCGACACCGTCGGACATCTCACCGTCTTCCAGCGCACCCCCGCCTGGGTCGTGCCACGCCTCGACCGCAACATCGGCCCGATGGAACGCGCCGTCTACAAGCGCGTCCCCGGCGTCCATCGCCTGGTCCGACGCATGGTGTGGGCCTACCGCGAGGCCTACGTGCTGATGATGGCGCGCAACCCCAAGCTGCTGCCGATCGCGAAAACCCTTGCCCTGGCGCAGCTCCGCGTCCAGGTCCGCGACCGTGCCCTGCGCAAGCGCCTCACCCCCGACTACACCATCGGCTGCAAGCGGATGTTGTTGACCAACAAGTGGTTCCCCGCCTTGCAGCGGGACAACGCCACCGTGACCGGTGCCATCACCCGCCTCACCGCGAACGGCGCCGTCGACGACCAGGGCCGCGAGCACGAGGTCGACACCGTCATCTTCGCCACCGGGTTCACGCCCACCGAACCGCCCATCGCGAAGGTCGTCACCGGGCGCGACGGACGCACCCTGGCGGAGACGTGGCAGGGCTCGCCGCGCGCATACCGCGGCGTGGAGGTCCATGGCTTCCCGAATCTGTTCTTCCTGTACGGCCCCAACACCAATCTGGGCCACAGCTCGATCGTGCTGATGCTCGAACCGCAGGCGTACTACATGTCGAAGACGATCGCCGAGGTCACCCGGGCCGGACACTCGACCTTCGAGGTCACCCAGGCCGCGCAGGACTCCTACAACGCCGATCTGGACCCCGAACTCGAACGCACGGTGTGGAATTCGGGTGGTTGCTCGAGCTGGTACCTCGACTCCACCGGACGCAACTCGGTGATGTGGCCCAAGTTCACCAGTGACTTCCGCCGGCAGATGGCGTCCTTCGAGGCCGCCGACCACCGCTTCGACGACGCCGTCCCGGCAGTCTCCGAAGCCGTTGAGACCACCGCAACCGACACCGATCCCGAGAGGACCCTCGCCCAGTGACGCGCTCCCGTGTTCGTGACGCCGTTCGTCATGACGCCGACCACTACGACGCCATCGTCATCGGTTCCGGTTTCGGCGGTTCGGTGGCCGCACTCCGGTTGACGGAGAAGGGTTATCGCGTCGCGGTCATCGAGTCGGGTCGTCGTTTCACCGACGCCGACCTCCCCAAGACCAGTTGGCGTCTCCGGGATTACGTGTGGGCACCGGCACTCGGCATGTTCGGCGTGCAGCGCATGCATCTCCTGCGCGACGTGCTGGTCATGGCCGGCGCGGGTGTGGGCGGAGGCTCGCTCAACTACGCGAACACACTCTACCGGCCGCTCCCCGCCTTCTTCGACGACCCGCACTGGGGCCGGATCACCGACTGGGCCGCCGAACTCGACCCCTACTACGACCAGGCGTCACGCATGCTCGGCGTGACCACCTACCCGAAGGTCACGCCGGCCGACCGGGTGATCCGCAAGGTCGCCGAGGACATGGGCGTCGGCGACACCTTCGTCCACACCCCCGTCGGCGTCTTCTTCGGTGAGCCGGGCAAGACCGTCGAGGACCCTTACTTCGGCGGTGCCGGCCCGGCCCGTACCGGCTGCACCGACTGCGGCGCCTGCATGACCGGCTGCCCGGTCGGCGCAAAGAACACCCTGGTCAAGAACTACCTGTATCTCGCCGAACAGGCGGGAGCGACGATCATTCCGCTGACCACCGTCGACACCGTCCGCCCGCGTTCCGAAGGCGGATACACGGTCGGGGCGCATCGGACGGGGCGACGCCGGTCGCGTCGTGGTCGCCGGTCGTTCACCGCCGACCACGTCGTGTTCGCCGCCGGCACCTACGGCACCAACAAGCTTCTGCTGGACATGCAGCAGAGCGGAACCCTTCCCGGGCTGTCGTCGCGTCTGGGCAAGGTGGTCCGCACCAACTCCGAGGCCGTCCTGGCCGCGACCGCCACCGACCTGAAGGTCGACTACACCGAGGGTGTGGCGATCACGTCGTCGTTCCACCCGAACGAACACACGCACATCGAGCCGGTGCGTTATGGCAAGGGCAGCAACCTGATCGGATTGTTGCAGGCGATGCTCATCGACGGCGACAGTCGTCTGCCGCGTCCGCTCGCGGCCCTGGTCGAGATGATCCGCCATCCGCTCGTGACGCTCCGCGGCCTGTCGGTTCGACGCTGGTCGGAACGCACGATCATCGCGCTGGTGATGCAGACCGCCGACAACTCGCTCGAATTGTTCGCCCGCCGAGGCCGTTTCGGTCCGATGCTGCGCAGCAAGCAGGGTGCCGGCGATCCCCCGCCGACCTGGATCCCCGTGGGCCACGAGGCGGTCCGCAAGATGGCCGACGAGATCGACGGCGACGCGGGCGGTTCCATCGTCGACTGGCTGAACATCCCGATGACCGCGCATTTCCTGGGCGGTTGCTCGATCGGACGGTCCGCCGCCGACGGCGTCGTCGACCCCTACCATCGTGTGTTCAACCACCCGGGGCTGCACATCGTCGACGGTTCGACGGTGTCGGCGAACCTGGGCGTGAATCCGTCGCTGACGATCACCGCGCAGGCCGAACGCGCACTCGCCATGTGGCCCAACGCCGGTGAGGCCGATCCACGGCCGGAGCTCGGCGCGTCGTATGAGCCGGTCGCCCCGGTGCCGCCGGTCCGTCCCACGGTCCCCGAGTACGCACCCGCCGCCCTGCGATTGCCGATCACGCCGATCTCGAACGCCGGCTGAACTCGCGACCCTGCTCGTTGAGCCGGTAGCGAGCGCCAGCGAGCCACCGCGTCGAAACGAGCCACCGCCCGACAACCGCTCGACGCCAACCACGCTCGTTGAGCCGGTAGCGAGCGCCAGCGAGCCACTGCCCCCGCTCGTTGAGCCGGTAGCGAGCGCCAGCGAGCCACCGCGTCGAAACGAGCCACCGCCCGACAACCGCTCGACGCCCAGGACTGGCTCGCTCACCACACCCCGGGTGGCCGCAGCTGGATGCTGATCCGGGCGCCGACGCCGCGCACCTTGGGCACCGCGTGTTCCCAGGTGCGCTGACAGCTGCCGCCCATGACCAGCAGGTCGCCCGACGACAGGGTGAACTTCAGCGACTTGCCACCGCCTCGCGGGCGCAGCATCAGTGGCCGCGGGGCTCCCAGGGAGACGATGGCGACCATCGTGTCGTGGGTGGACGCCCGGCCGATGCGATCACCGTGCCAGGCGACCGAGTCGTTGCCGTCGCGGTAAAGGCTGATGCCGGCGGTCGCGAACCCCTCGGGCAGCTCGTCCCGGTAGTGGCGGCTCAAGGCCGCACGCATGTCGGTGATCAACCCGTCCGGGAACGGATCGTCCTTCTGGTAGATCGAGACCAGCCGCGGGACGTCGACGACGCGGTCGTACATCTGACGCCGTTCGGCCCGCCAGGGGACGTTCTCGCGGAGGCGGTCGAAGAGTTCGTCCGGCCCGCCGATCCACCCCGGGCACAGGTCCACCCACGCACCGTCGGTGAGCGGACGCCGCGTCATCGAAGTCGACAGGTCGCCGAGCGCCGGTTCTGCGGCGACCTCGGCGAACAACGAGCCCTGGATGCCGATGGACATGTCGCCACCATACACCCGCATCGAACGCGCGTTCGATAATTGGGGTTCAATCGCTGCCCCGATGTCGGCCGGCTGACGGCTGCCCACTGCCGGCTGAGCCGGTACCGAGCGAAGCGAGGCACCGCGTCGAAGCCCCCGCACCGCCACCCCCACTGCCGGCTGAGCCGGGACCCCCACCGCCGGCTGAGCCGGTACCGAGCGAAGCGAGGCACCGCGTCGAAGCCCTCGCACCGCCACCCTCATGGGTCGATCATGAGCCTCAGCTGCCCACCCTTCATCGCGAGGCCGGGCAGCAATTCCATTCTCCCTTCGACGAGCGCGCGACGCTTTGCACGCGACCAACCGTGCAAGCGGCGTTCGGCCGCATGCGCCTCACCGATATGCGGGAACTCTCTTTGATAGACGAGACGAACAGGAAGCCGTGAGCGCGTGTACCTCGAACCTTTCCCACTCATGTGCTGGTTGACGCGGTGCTCGACGTTGCGCGTGCTGCCGACATACAGACTGCCATCGGCGCACTCGAGGATGTAGACGAAGCCGGACATGGATCGACTGTGGACGATGGCGAGGCCTGCGGCACTGTCGTATCCACAGGTAGTAGCTCGATCCCCAGCGGGTTCGACGTCGGCTTGCAGGTGGCTTCGACGCGGTGCCTCGCTGCGCGAGGAACCGGCTCAGCCAGCAGTGGGGGCGCCTCGGCTGCGCGAGAAACCGGCTCATCCAGCAGTAGGGCGCCTCGCTTGCGGGGTGGCTTCGACGCGGTGCCTCGCTGCGCTCGGTACCGGCTCAGCCAGCAGTGGGGGCGCCTCGGCTGCGCGAGGAACCGGCTCAGCCAGCAGTAGGAACCGGCACGGCACCGGGCTACTCCCCGCCGAGGTGCCCGCTCAACCGGCCGTGCCGTTCGGCGCTGGCGTCGTTGAGCCCGACGATCGTGACGTCCTTGCCCTTGGCCTCGTACTTGGTGGTGATCGCGTCGAGGGTCGCCACCGACGACGCGTCCCAGACGTGCGAGTCGCTGAGGTCGATGACGATGTGGGACTCGTCGGCGGTGTAATCGAACTGGTAGACGAGGTCGTTGCTCGAGGCGAAGAACAGTTCGCCCCGGACCTTGTACACGCGCGTGTCGGCGTCGGGTCCGGCGACCTCGACCACCTCCGTCATATGCGCGACGCGACGGGCGAACAGCACCGACGCGGTCAGCACGCCGACGACGACGCCGTACGCCAGATTCGACGTCGCGACCGTCACCGCGACCGTCGCCAGCATCACGACGGTTTCCGACTTCGGCATGCGGCGCAACGTCTTCGGGTTGATGCTGTGCCAGTCGAAGGTGCCGACCGACACCATGATCATCACGGCGACGAGCGCGGCCATCGGGATCTTGGCGACCACATCACCCAGTCCCACAACGAGTATCAGCAGGAAAACGCCGGCCAGGAACGTCGAGATCCGGGTGCGTGCACGGGATTCCTTGACGTTGATCATCGTCTGGCCGATCATCGCGCAACCGCCCATGCCACCGAAGAGGGCGGTCACCGTATTGGCGACTCCCTGCCCGACGGCTTCGCGGGACTTGTTGGAGTGGGTGTCGGTGATGTCGTCGACGAGTTTCGCGGTCATCAGCGACTCGAGGAGACCGACGACGGCCATCGCCAGACCGTACGGCGCGATGACGGTGAAGGTCTCCCAGGTGAACGGCACGTCGGGCACCAGCAGCGTCGGCAGGCTGTCCGGGAGTTCGCCCTCGTCACCGACATTCGGCACGTTCAGGCTCGCGATCAGGGCCACCGCGGTCAGCAGCACGATGGCGACCAGCGGCGCGGGCACCACCGTCGTCAGGCGCGGGAACAGGACGATGATCGCGATACCGGCGGCCACCATCGGGTACACCAGCCACGGCACGCCCAGCAGATGCGGCACCTGCGCGGAGAAGATGAGGATGGCCAGCGCGTTGACGAAGCCGACCATCACACTGCGCGGGATGAATCGCATCAGCTTGGCGACCCCGAGCGCACCCAGCAGGACCTGGAAGATGCCACCGAGCAGCACCGCGGCGATCAGGTACTGCAGGCCGTGACTCTCCACGAGCGGTGCGACGACCAGCGCGACCGCACCGGTCGCGGCCGAGATCATCGCGGGTCGTCCGCCGACGATCGCGATGGTCACCGCCATCGTGAACGACGCGAACAGGCCGACCCGCGGGTCGACGCCGGCGATGATCGAGAACGAGATCGCCTCGGGGATCAGGGCCAGCGCGACGACGAGTCCGGCGAGGACCTCGGTGCGCAGCCGACTCGGTGAGCGCAGCGTCAGCAGGACGGACTGGTGGTCGGCCGGCGAGATGGTGGCTGATGACATCGTGTCGGGGGCGGTCTGCGCGGACTTCCGCACCGCGGACTCCTCTGTATCGGGGTGGTGAACCCGCGGAACTCTACTCGTCCGCGACCCGACACTCACATCGTCGGACGGTCCGCCCCTCCGCCGCCGCATCGCTCGCCGCGCGATTGGCCTGTTGCCCTACAGAGAACACCCGCGCCACGGGGTGTGAAGTGGAACACAGCACAGTTGCGGCGACGATGCTTAAATCGATTCGTTATAAATCACGAGGGGGAAACTCGATGAAACGCTCCGGTGTCGCCGGTTTGTTGGTTGCTGCCGCCATGCTGATCCCGATCGCTCCGGCGACGGCCAACCCGGTCGACGACCTGTTCGGCAGCGCCAGCGGCAGCCTGGACTCCGGAAGCGCCGCGCTGGGGTCGTCGGGCGACAAGGTCACCCACTACGGCAAGCTCGGCCGCGCGGGCGCGCCGAACGGCGTGAAGTCGATCAACGTCTGGGCCTACAACCCGAAGGGCGCCAAGGAGACGACGCCGGGCACCTTCGCGAAGAACTCGCGCCTCGGCGTGCGCTGGAACTCGATCATCGACTCCGGTCCCATCGTCGACGGCAACGAGTGCCGCATGGAGGTCCGCCTCGCCGGACCGAAGGTGCCCAAGGAAGCGGCGCTGTACAAGACGCAGGACTGCACCGCGGTGAAGTCCTACTTCTTCAAGGGCGGCGGCAACTTCACGATCCGCGTCACCGACCTGATCTCGGGCGCATCGAACAGCATCGCGTTCTCGGTCGAGTGATTCACCGCCGGTCGGCGAGACACAGCAGAGTGCGGGGTGCGTGCTGGAAACCAGCACGCACCCCGCACTGTGTGTGAGGGGCTGCGGCAGTCACCCCGCCGCGACGTCGAACTTCTCCCCGGTGAGACGTTCGGATTCGGCCCAGAGCCGCGCGCGGAACGACTCGTCGTCGGCGACCTTCTTGTACTTGTTCCGGCCGGGTGCGCCGTGGAGGCCGAAGAATTTGGTCGGCCCGAAGTAGGTGCCGGATTCGAGTCCCGACATGGTGGCGGCGTACAGCTGCGGCAACGCCCCGTCGGCGGCGGACTGCGCGATGGGCAGCTTGTTGCCCAGCTTCATCACCACGTCGGTGATGTTCTCGCTGCGGCCCTGCAATTCCGTTGCGGCATAACCGGGGTGGGCGATGAACGACTGCTTCGACGAGCCGGCGTCCTTGAGTCGCTTGGCGAGCTCGAGCCCGAACATGAGATTGGCCAGTTTGGAGTCGCCGTAGGCCTGCCAGCGGCGGTAGCGGCGCTGCTCCCAGTTCAGGTCGTCGAGTTGGATCTTCCCGATCTGGTGCACGCCCGACGACACGGTGACGACGCGGTCGGTGATCTTCGGTAGCAGCAGCGCGGTGAGCGCGAAGTGACCGAGGTGGTTGGTGCCGATCTGCATCTCGAAACCGTCGGCGGTGCGCCGCAGCGGTACGGCCATGAGTCCGGCGTTGTTGATGAGGACGTCGGCGCCGGTGAAGCTCGATGCGAAGGAGCGGACCGAGGTGAGGTCGGCGAGGTCGAGTTCGGCGACGGTCGCGTTGGGTCCCAGCTTCGACGCGACGGCGTCGGCCTTGGTGGTGTTGCGGCAGGCCAGGATGACATGCGCGCCGGCGGCGACGAGTGCTTTGGCCGTCTCGGCCCCGAGGCCGCTGTTGGCGCCGGTCACCACGACGGTGCGGCCCGTCTGATCCGGAATGTTCGCTGACGTCCAATCGTTCATCGCAACCCCCTGGGTGGTGTGTGGCCCGGCGTCGTCACCGCGATCCTGCGGCCCACGCTATTGACGACGTAGGACGGCGTCAACGATCCGTCTCGACCGGGCGGGGGTTTCGACGCGGTGGCTCGCTCCGCTCGCTACCGGCTCAACCCGCAAGACGCGTGGCTCGCTCCGCTCGCGACCGGCTCAACCAACAGGGAGTCCGGTGCTCAACCGCCGAAGAACGTCGTCAGCCGCAGTGGACTGGCGCCGACGATGCGTCGTGCCGGGCGCAGCAGTTCGGCGATCAGGTTGCGCGAGGAGCCGAGTCGTTCGACGAGTTCGGTGGGGGCGTAGAACTCGGTGGGTTGGGTTCGGCCACGCATGATGCGGCTGCCGAGGAGTTCCCATTCGTCGGCTTCCGCGCCGGCCGCGTCGAGGGCGGCGCCGCTGGCGAGGGCGGGGACGCGACCGGTCTTGGCCATGTCGGACAGGCGGGCGGATTCGTTCACCGGGTCGCCGATGACGGTGTATTCGTAGCGTCGTTCGGCGCCGATGTTGCCGGCGAAGACCTCGCCGAAGGAGACGCCGATCCCCCACCGGATGTCGAGGCTCTTGGCGAGGCGGTCGGCGAGGTCGCGGGCGGCGGCGAGCGCGTGCCCGGCCGGGTCGTCGAGTTCGACGGGCGCCCCGAAGACGGCGAGCGCGGCGTCGCCCTCGAATTTGTTGACGAAGCCGGAGTGCTGGTCGACGACGTCGAAGACGATGCTGAAGAACGCGTTGAGCAGTTCGGCGACGTCGTCGGGGCTGCGGTCCTGGGACAGCCGTGTCGAGCCGACGATGTCGACGAACAGCACGCCCACCTCGGTGTTGGTGCCGTGCATGCCGACGCCGTCGCTGATGGCGAGTTCGGCGACGGTGTCGCCGACGTGGCGGGCGAAGATCTCCCGCATGCGGTCGCGTTCGGCGAGTCCCTGCACCATCACGTTGAATCCGTGTTGCAGCACACCGAGTTCCGACGAGTCGTAGACGGGGACGCGGGCGTTGTAGTCGCCGTGGTCGACGCGGTGGACGGCTTGCCGCATCTCGGTCAGCGGGTCGGTGATGGCCTGTCCGACCAGGACGATGACGCGGGCCCCGGCGAGGAGTCCGACGATGGTGAGCACGACCGTGGTCCAGTCGACCGCGCCGTAGACGTCGGGCAGCATCCCGGTGAAGCGTCCGGCGTTGACCGTCAGCAGCCCGATCATCGGCACCGCCGAACTCACCGCCCACACCGCGAGCAGCCGGATCCGGACGCCGTTCATGACGTGGTTGGCCGGGAAGTCCTCGAGGACGACGATGGCCAGCGGTCGGGCGGCGCGTTCGACGAACAGATAGGTCAGGCAGGCACTCGACATGCCGGCGAGGCTGAACGCGACCGCGACGCCGGCGACGGTGGCGACGGTGAGGTCGTCGGCGACGAGCACGTAGAACAGCGCGGCGCCGAACCACGCGGCCACGGTGACGAGCAGCTGGAATCCGGGGATGCGTTGCACCGAGCGTCGACGCGCATGGTCGGCGGGCCGGCAGCTGATGAACCAGTGCAGCTGGGGTCGGAAGACGAGCAGTCCGAGCAGCAGGTTGACCAGGAGGCCGGTGATGATCGCGCCGACGACGGCCGGGAAGTTGGGGGCGCCGAGGGTCTCGGCGAAGGTGAGTTGCCCGCCGTTGAAGGCCAGCTGGACGAGGAGGAAGGTCTCGACGCCGATCAGCGCGTTACTGGCGACGACACCGGTCATCGCCGTGACGGTCGCGTGGCGGGCGATGCGGGCCCGCATCTCCGGGCCGACGCGAGCCCACGTCTTGGGGCTCGGAACCGTGGGCAGTCCCCACAGCATCCCGGAGGTGCGGTGTCTCAGTCGCGTCCACGGCACGCCACGGCGGGTGCGGCGCCTGCGTCC
Source organism: Gordonia sp. GONU (assembly GCF_024733855.1). NCBI lineage: Bacteria > Bacillati > Actinomycetota > Actinomycetes > Mycobacteriales > Gordoniaceae > Gordonia > Gordonia sp. GONU. The sequence goes on along the minus strand of NZ_JANRHB010000040.1, from coordinate 18,044 downwards.
CATGGGCTTCTCCTGCCTGAAGGCGATACTGGCAGCCTACCGAAGCGCGTGTAACCGAGGACACATCAAAAGTCCCTTGTCGGCCGGGAGGACAAGAACAGACCGGCACCCACGCGGGGGATGCGTGGATGCCGGTCCGTGCACCGTCCGGACTCAGGGGTGTCGAGTCCGGTCGGGGGTGTGCGGGAGATCAGGCCTGGAGAGCCTCGATCTCGAGGGTGATGGTGATCTTGTCGCCGACGACGACGCCGCCACCCTCGAGGGGCATCTCGATGTCGATGCCGAAGTCCTTGCGGTTGATGACGGTCTTGGCGTCGAATCCGGCGACGACGCCCTGGCCCATGCCCGGGTTGGTGCCGTTGTACTCGAGCTCGAGGCTGACCGGCTTGGTGACGCCCTTGAGGGTGAAGTCGCCGTCGAGGATGTAGTCGTCGCCCTTGGCGCGCACGCCGGTGGAGACGAAGGTGGCCTTGGGGAACTTCTCGGCGTCGAAGAAGTCGGCCGACTTGATGTGGCCGTCGCGCTGCTCGTTCTTGGTGTTGATCGAGGTCACGTCGATCTCGGCCTGTACGGCCGGGGTGCCGTCCTCGGCGACGGTGATGGTGCCGGAGAAGGTGTCGAAGGTGCCGCGCACCTTGCTGACCATGAGGTGCTTGACGGAGAAGCCGACGGCCGAGTGGACGGCGTCGATGTTCCAGGTGCCGGCGGGGATCGGGGCCTTGACGGTGGTGGCTGCGGTCATGATTGCGTCCTTCCAGACGAGCGAGGTGGTTGGTTCGCGTGGGCCTGTTCGACCCATCGTTACTGTAAACGGACCGCGGTCCGGATTCATTCCCCGGGGCCGACTTTCTCGTGTGAGACACGTCACCCGACGGCAGAAGCCGAGTTCCCTGCCCGCTTTTGCGCAGCGCCCACCGCCGGCGGGGTTGATGACTCCCACTCGCGCGACGCCGAGCGGCCGGCACCAGCCATCTGAGAGGATGGACCGCCATGAAGCTGTGGGGCGACGATCTGCGCACGCCTCCCGACGGTTGGGCGTGGGCGAAGACGAGCGCGGAGGCGATCGGCATGCTGACCGACCATGCCGTGACGGAGCTGTCCCTCGATCACGACCTCGGCGGCGACGACACGACGCGTCCCGTGGTGTTGTGGATGTGCGAGCACGAGGTATGGCCCGAGGTGGTGCGGGTGCACAGCGCCAACCCCGTGGGTGTCGAGTGGCTGACGGGCATGGTCGACCGCTACCGCCCATGATCCTGAACGCGCGCGGCGCGGCGTCGTGCCTGCCTAGGACGTCAACGGTGAGTCACCGGAACTGATCCCGGCCCCGGTCTCGGCGCTGTGACCGGACTATCCGCGCCCGATGAGAAGCGCGGCCACCATGAAGGCGATCACCACAAGCGAGATCGCGCAGCCCAGCAGCACCTGCTTGCGCGTGGACATCGGCGCGTAGGGATCCTTGTACTCGTAGCGGTACACGACCTTCGCCGGCTCGGTTGCCGGCGGTTGCGGCGTCACACTCGGTGCCGGAGCCCACTCCGGTGAGCGGCCGTCGACGGGCGGGTTCGCCGCGTTCGACGAGTTGGCATCAGTCACGCCAGCAATCATGCCCAACCGGCGAGTGACCCGCCAGACGAATCCGTGTCGTCTGATCAGTGGAATTCTTGTCGCAGAGCGTATCTGAGAACCACCGAAGCCGGTGGGACGACCGCACGATTCGGTCACAAGACCCAGAGGGGTCTACTTCCAGGCGAATACGGGCTGCTCGAACTCGTCGACGCGGGTGTGGCGGTCGCGCAGCACGACTTCGGCGAACTGGTAGATCACCGCCGCGGTGGGCGCGTGCACCAACGCCTCGACGATCGGCAGCTGGATCACCGGACGCTCCGACTGCGGGATCGTCAGGAACCGCGGTTGCACGGCGAGTTCCGCGAACGTCACGAAGAACAGCTGCGCCACCTCGGCGGGGTTCGGCGTGGGCTCCTGGTAGTCCTCGGCCCAGCAGACGATGGGGGTGATCACGAAGCCCGAGCGCGTCGGGTAATCGTCGAGGGTGCCCAGCACCGAGCTGGGCGGCAGCTGCACCCCGAGTTCCTCGTCGAGCTCGCGCAGTCCCGCGGTGATGTGATCCTCCCCCGGGTCCAGCCGGCCGCCGGGCAGCGCGAACTGGGCGGCGTGGCGCCGCATGGTCGGGGGCCGCTTGCACAGCCAGATCCCCTGCCTGCCGTCTTTCTCGGCCACCGTCAGCACCACCGACGCCGGCCGCGCGCCCGGGACGTCGACCCTGCGGGGGGCGAACCGTTCGACGCGCTCGGCCGCCACGGCCCGTTCGAGGTGAGTCACACCCTCAGTTGATCACGTTTCCCGTCCGACGCCGTGACCGCCTGCCCGAGGTGATAGCTGACCACGCTCAGTGCGAACAGGCCGATGCCGAGGTTGAGCACCGCACCGAAACCTTCGAGCGCGAAGTCGACGAGGGCGTTGCTCAGCATGAACACCAGCGACGCGATGCGCAGGGTGCGCAGCGGCCAGATCCCGGCCATCCCCCGCCGGCGGGCCAGCATGGCGGGCAACGCCAGCGCCAGCGTCGCGATGCCGCTGAGGAACAGAATCCAGGTGGCGATGCGGTTGTCGGCGAGTTCGATGTAGATGTCGATGTCGTCGAAGCGGTCCTTGGTGAACACGAAGCTGAGCGCGCCGATGACGATGGTGACCGTGGAGAAGGCCACCAGGCTCCAGCCGACGACCGGCACCCAGCGCGGACTGCGGAAGAAGTCGGGGATCAGGCCGACGGCCCGGTCGCGCAGGATCATCAGCCGATCCGGGGTGTCCTTGCTCGAGTCGAGCAGGCCGCGCACGTGGTCGACGGTGTCGGCGTCGAAGCCCTTGGCCGCGGCCATCTCGAGGAATTCCTCGGCCTGGCGTCGACGACGCTCGGGCAGGCCGTGGGCGACGCCGTCGGCGGCAATGGAGGCCGCGTTGGCCAGCGCCTCGGCACCGGTCGGCGGGGTGAAGTCGCGCACGATGCGGCTGATCAGCAACACCAGCACGACGAGGACGTACATGATCTCCGCCGACGGCCCGTAGAAGTAGTCGTTGTCGCGGGTGACGAACTTGCCGACTTCGTCGAGGAACAGCCCGAAACCGATGCCGCCCAACACCACCGCCGTCACCCGCGCGGTGGCGCCCAGGAACAGCCAGCCGGTGATCAGCGCCAGCATCATCAGCGCGCCACCCCACAGGGCGTGGGCGATGTGCAGGGTGCCGCCGCCGATCTGCGGGTAGCCGGTCAGGTGCAGGTACAGCCGGGTGACGAGGATCGTGCCGATCGCCAGGATCAGGAACCACTCGACGGCCGCGGTCCCGTAGACGCTGCGGATGAGCACCGACGTGGCGCGATTTCTCATGCAGTGAAGTATGTGGCCACCCGGCCCTGCCGGCCGGTGAAAAACGGCGACGGGTCTGTGCCGTGTACGAGGTGGCGTCCGTGGGCGATCCCTCCCCGGCCGGGGTGCCGCCGTCCGGTGGTGGGAACCGGGCGGGCGCCGGGCGCGTCTCAGTGTGGACGACGTCGACGGGCCGGGCGCTGCGAACCCCGCCGCGGGCGGGGGTCCCCCCGACCCCACGACACCGCACCCGACCCCGATGGAGGGATAGCCGTGGACACTGTCGGCGCACCGGCGACGACATCCCCGCTGCCGCACCGGCTGCGACGAGCTCGTCGGCGCCGATGAGCATCACCCGCTACCGGACGGGGTCGGGTGAGCTGCGCTGGCGGGTGCAGTGGCGGCTGCCCGACCGGCGGACCCGGAGCAAGGCGTTCGGCACGCGGCGCGAGGCGCAGGCCTTCGAGGCCGAGGTGATCGCCGCCCGCAACCGGGGCGTGGTGTTCGACCCGCATCGCGGCGACGCGTTCACCGTCGCCGCGGTCTATGCGTCCTGGCTGGCCACCCGCCAGGACGTGACCCCGAAGGTCCGGCGGGGTTTCGAGGACAACTGGCGGCTGTATGTGCAGCCGCAGTTCGGGGCGTGGCCGGTGACCCGGGTCGACCGGGCGTCGATCCAGACGTGGGTGAACGCGATGGACTGTTCGCCGCGGACCCGACGCTGGCGGCATTCGCTGCTGCGGATGATCCTGGCGCATGCCGTGCTCGAGGGTCTGCTGGTGAAGAACCCGGCCGAGGTGACGGTGTTTCCGCCGCTGGTGCCGGCCGAGCACCTCTACCTCACCCACGCCGAGGTCGACGAACTCGCCGGGCGGTGCGGCGCGCAGGGCGACATCGTGCGCATCCTGGCCTACACCGGGCTGCGCTGGGGTGAGCTGACCGGGCTGAACGTGGCCGACGTCGACCTGGTCCGCCGCCGGATCTCGGTGCGGCGGTCGATGACCCAGGTCGGCGGGCGACTGGTGACCGGCACCCCGAAGAGCCGCGCCGGGCTGCGGACCGTGCCCATCCCCGGGTCCCTGGTGGCGGTGCTGGCCGCCCGGATCGGTGGACGGGCCCGCACCGCCCCGGCGGTCACCTCACCGCGCGGGGCGCGGCTGAGCCGGGAGAACTGGGTGCGCGCGGTGCGGTGGCGCGAGCAGGTCACCGCGCTGGGCTACCCGGCACTGCGGGTGCACGATCTGCGCCGCACCTATGCGAGTCTGGCCCGCGCCGCCGGCGCGGATCTGCGGCTGCTGCAGGTGGCGATGGGGCACGCGTCGATCACGGTGACCGCCCACACCTATGCCGATCTGTTCGACGGCGAGCTCGACGCGGTGGCCGCGGCGCTCGATGCGCGCCTCACCGCGATCCGCTCCGGCCGGTGACAACCCCTACCGCGCGGGAATTCCCCTCGTCCCAGCCCAGGTCCCAGCTCTCCGCGTCGTCATGCGGGTCCGCACCCGCGCGCCCACGCCAGACACGAGCAGCGAACTACCCGCGGGCGGCCACGGCCTTCTTGGCTGCCTCGAGCAGGTGCTCCGCCGCGCGGCTCATCTTCGTCAACTCCGCGGCGGCGAGGTTCTGATGCGTGTAGGCCGCTTTGTTCTTCAGGTTGAGCAGGATGTTCAGATACCGCCTCGAAGAACTCGGTCGCCTTGGCCATGCGCCCGGCAGTGACCGCGGCGTCACAGTTCCGCTGTCCCGCGATCAGGACCTCCTCGCCGGGCGCAGCTGCGCGGTGAACCAGGCCCGTCTCCCCGCGACGGTCAGGCCCTGTTTCGACACGTCGTCGAGCAGAGGCTCACCGGCGGCGACCGCGGCGCGCAACTCGTCTTCTGTGTACTCGACGATCCGGCCGTCGTTGCCGGTCCACGCGGTGACCAGACGAGCGAGCGCGGTGACCCGCTGGTCCCACGCGTCGTCCTCAGAGTCGGTGGCGCGCACCAGGAACACGTCGATGTCGCTGTTCAGCCTCATCCGCCCGGTCGCCGCCGACCCGAACACGGCGGCGTACCGGAGTGCCGCCTGCCACTCGGTGAGATGCTGTTCGAGGCGATGCAGGAACGTCGAGTTCAGCCGCGACAGCGCCATGATCGGCTGGGCCGCGAGATGCTCGGTGTTGAGGCGGTAGGTATGGGTCCGCCCCACTTCATCGTGCAGCACCACGCCCTGTGTGCTGAGGCGGTTGAGGACCTTGCGGATGCCTTCGCCTGATGCGGTGCCGAGGATGCGCTGGACCTGGCTGATCGTGAAGGTGACATCAGCGCTCGCCAGAACCGCGAGCACGTCGCCGTCCAGGGTCGGCGTCACCGTGGCGAACGGCTTGTTGAGCTGCATAACCAACCCCTTCTCCAACGAAAGTTAGAGTAACACAACTATAGTTGGAGAACGGCTGGATGGCCACGCGGCTCGTCCCGGATGGACAACCGTAGGCAGCGCCATCAGCCGGGAGGACGTCGCCGGACTCCGTCACGGGCTGGGCAGACCGACCCACCGAGAACCCGCAACGACAGCCGGCCCCCCATCGGCCAGTGACCCACGCCGTGGGCACCACCACCGGCACCGATGCCGGAACACGAAAAAACCTCCCGGGTGAACCGGGAGGTTTTCGTCGGTGGCCAGAGTCGGGATCGAACCGACGACCTTCCGCTTTTCAGGCGGACGCTCGTACCAACTGAGCTACCTGGCCAGACGGTGTCGGTAGAACCGAAACCTTGGCGACCCTGACGGGACTCGAACCCGCGACCTCCGCCGTGACAGGGCGGCGCGCTAACCAACTGCGCCACAGGGCCTTGTTAAATTGTGCTGTCCGACCCTCGTTGCCGAGTGCCGCACAGGCGTACCCCCTACGGGATTCGAACCCGCGCTACCGCCTTGAAAGGGCGGCGTCCTAGGCCGCTAGACGAAGGGGGCCGGTCTCGCTTCTCCGCTGGGAGCTCGCATAGCTTATGACAGGTTTCGAGCAAACCACAAATCGGGTGGTCAGGGACAGAAAACGGCCGTTTTGGGCACCAGCTCGCGACACGCCTGGAGGGCCCCGTTCAGGCCCGCGCAACAGGCTGTAAACTCATCGACGCCCCGGCTGCCCGGGGTACGCCCCTATAGCTCAGTTGGTAGAGCTACGGACTTTTAATCCGCAGGTCCCAGGTTCGAGCCCTGGTGGGGGCACCACGGTCTCCCCTCCCCGCGGACACACTGTCGGCCCGCCGCGGCCGAAGCCGCGGTTCCAGCGGCGGGAACACGAGAGTCATCGCCGCGCCCAGCGTGAACCAGCTCCGGATGATCCGGAATGTCAGGTACTCCGGGATGTAGAGGAGAGCGCGCCACTGTCTCGCCACGATGCACACCAGAATCGCGACGAGAAACGGCAGCCCGAGGATCGTGGCGAGGACCGGCACCCAGCGCAGTCCGGGGAACGTGGGGCCGAAGACGAGGAGCGCGATGGCGGCGGCGACGAGCAGAGGCGCGAACATCGCACGTCGTGCGGCACTGGCGAGTTGGAACGGGAGGGTGACCGCGCCGGCCATCGAATGGGTGGTGAGCAGCATCCTCCGGTTGTGACCGGCGACGTGGTAGATGCTGCGAAACCAGCGTGTGCGCTGCTCGCGCAGGTGGGCCCAGCTCTGCGGGGTCTCGCTCCAGTAGACGACCGCCGGGTCGGCGATCACGCGGTAGCCGGCCGCGCTGATGCGCAGGCAGATGTCGGTGTCCTCGCCGTTCATGCCCTGCACGATGGGGCCCGCGGCGTTCAGCGCGGCACGGCGATACACCGTCAGCATTCCCGGCACACCCATGACGCCGTCGAATCCGTTGAGCCCGACCTGATAGAAAGCGTGACGCAGCAGCACCTCGACGAGGCGCACCCGATCGATGTAGGTCCGGCGCTCGGTCGGCAGTGGTAGTCCGCCGACGGCTCCGACGTCGGGATCGGCAAGATGCCGCATGGCGACGGCCAGGCAGTTCGGGCCGATGATCGTATCCGCGTCGATCCGGACGAGGAAGTCCTCCGTGATCTGTGCGATGCCGCTGTTGAGGGCGATCGCCTTGCCCGGCTCTCGGCATTCGAGGACCTCACCGACGAGACCGGTGTTGGCGGCGATCGCGGCGCGCGCCACGGCGATGGTGTTGTCGGTGGACAGGTTGTCGACGACGTAGATGCGTACCTTCCCCGCGTACCGGCGCGCAGCCTCCCCCGCCGCGGCGATGGTGTCGGCGATCGTGTGCGCCTCGTTGTGGGCGGGCACCAGGATCGCGAGATCGGGCGCGAAATCCTTGCCGCGCCTGCGGGAACGGGCGACCAGCACCAGGCCGATGAGCGCCACCTGGACGACGAACGCCTGCTGCGCCAGGAACACTCCCGGTCCGACGCCGCCGAGCAACGCCGTCGAACGCATCCAGCCGATCTGGTCGACCCACTGCAGTTCCACCCACGTCGCGAGGGCGAAGGCCACCCCGAGTGCCATCACCAGCCGCAGCCAGCTGTGCCACCGAATCCGTTTCTTCCGAGCAGTTTTCGGGAGCGCTCCAGCCGAGGGAAGAACCGCGTTGGTGCACAACACGATCGGGAACAGCACCAGCGCCAGTAGCGCGGTCAGGACCTGCTGGGCGAAGACCTCGATGGTGACCGAGGTGAACCTGCCCACCATCAGCGCGGTGAAATCGATGAGCAGCGAACTGATCAGCACACCCGCGACGAGTTCGACGGCGATCAGCAGGCGACGCCACAGGTTCGAGTGGATCCAGAACGCGAAGACGATGAAGAACGTGAGCAGGAACAACCGGACCGGCATCAGCGAGTACAGTCCGTCGCCGGTGAAGAACACCAGATCCCGGTTCCCGCTCCCCACTCTCGTGTTCGCCAGCACGGTGAAGGTGAGCTGCACGATCAACGAGCACCCCGCGAAGGCCAGCAGGAACCCGTTGACCCGCGCAGCCGGTTCCGGTCGGGCATAGCGTACCGGCGTGCTGTCGACTGACCGGAAGTGTTCCTTGACGGCCTCGGTCTCCGGAATGCGGGCCGGTTCAGCGGTCACGGCGAAGGTGTTCGCTCGGGCGGGTGCGGCACCACACGTCCCGCCTCGTCGACGACCAGTGCCCGACCGCCGGTGGGGACGACCAGCGCCGCCTCACGTCCCAGCGGCGGGAGCAACACATCGGCGGCGGTCCCCACCGGCGTGACCAGCAGCCCGATTGCACCGCCGTGCGTCGCGGCCGTCTGCAGGACCAGTCCGTTGCTCATCGACGTGACGTCGACGCCGGACGCTTTCAGGCGATCGCCCGAAAGTGCCACCGGCGCAGAGATACCGGCGATGGGCATCGACCCCATGAGTACGAACGGTCGACGGTCCGGGGTGCGCTCCCACACGAAGTCGAGCGACCCGTACAGCCCGGAGAACTCCGCCAGCGCAGGAACCAGCGCCGACACGGTCTGTGCCGGGTCGCCGGCCGCCGCCGCCGGCAGGACTGTCTCGAAACCCGACGCGAATGCCGCCGGGAGCGCCGTGAAACCCGCACCCTCCGTGCGGCCGACCAGTGCTGAATCAGGGGACAGCGCAATGGAGTACGACGCCTCACGGACCTGACATCCCGCGATGTCCCGGTCCCGCGCCACCGTGACGGTCAGCTGATTGCGCACCTGTGTCGCGGCGGCGGGCAGGGGTGCATCCACCCAGTCCGTGGTGCCTGCGGCGGCCAGGACCCGGGAAGCCACGAGGTGTCCGTTGAGCTGGATCTGGGTCAGCCAGCGCGAGCCGGGCGGTGCCGGCGGCACCTGAAAACCCAGGCGCGCCGACTGCGGTGCGGCTCCGCCGGGCAGGTCGGCCAGCGAGAACGCCACCCGCCACGCACGCGACCGCGTCACCTGGACCGCCGAGGTGTCCAGTCCCAGCGCGGCGAGCGACATCACCGAGCCACGGCGCGATTCCGTCTCCTGGGTGCGCGGGGTGGAGAACGGCGAGTCGGCGATGACATCGGCACCACCCGCCCGGAACGGCACGGTGACGTCACCCGACGTCCCGACCACGGCGAGCACGCTGCGATCGCCGAGGCGTCCGGTCAGAATGCTTCCGGTGGCGCCATCGGAGGGCTCCCATCCCAGCGCCGCCAGGGCGGTGACCGGACCGATGAGGATCGTGCTGTTGCCGTCCTGCACGTCACCGGAGGCGTCGACGACGCGGACCTCGTAGCCTTCACGGGTCAATGCGACCCCGACCCGGGTGGCGGCCTCGATCCAACTGCGGGCGAGCTGTCCGGACGAGTCCCCTTCTGGTGGGACGATTCTCAGCGTCACCCGCTGCCCGAGGCCGGTCACGACGTCCCGAACACTCTGCAGCGGCGCATCGAGATCCCCGATCACGCGGGTGGCACGGGCCTCGAGGACCACCAGTGCGCCCAGTTCCCGGTCGGTCACACACTGCTCGTCGCCGCTGGCCCCGCTCAAACGCACCTGGACGTCGATCGCATTGTCCTCGACGGCGCGCTGTGGAATCGCGACCTCGATGTCGAGTTCGCGGTTGCCGTCGCCGAGCCGCTCGACGTGCTGCATGGCGCCGTCGATGAACACCTTGAGAAAGACCGGACGGGACGCCTCGGCCTGGGACCGACCGAACAGAATCAGTCTGGTGTCCGTCACCCGCGCATCCTGCGGGCGAGTGAAGGTGAACGACGACGAGGTCGTGTTGTCGTCGCTGAGGACCACGTCGTCGCCGGAACCGACGGTCGACAGTGTCTGCACGAAAGTGGTTCCAGCCGTGGTCGTCGGACCGTCACCGCCGTTCTCCGGGATGAACCAGTTCGGCCGCAGCCACATGAACACCAGCACCAGTACGGCGACGAGCACGAAGAACAGCAGTGCCCGACGGGGCAGCCACGTGGCGCGCGTGGGTTCGGGCTCCTCCTCTGTCATGACCGGGTGACCGCGATCCGGCGCTCACGGTTCCAGAACGAGACGGACGGAATCCGGAAGAGGTCGCAGCGCTCGGCGTACGTCGTGGCGATCTCCACCGATTCCTGTAAGAGTCCCTCCTCCAGGAGGATCGGGGTGAATCCGAGGGCGACGAGCTGGTCGTTGTCGGCGGCCAGGTCGTTCTCGTCGCTCTCGGCACGAGGGTTGCCCACGTACTCGATCTCGGCGCCGACCAAACGCTGCAGCAGCTGTGCGAGGTCGCGCACGCGGTGGGTCTCGGCGATCTGGTTCATGATGCGGACCCGCCCGCCTCGGACCTGGTCGACGGATTCCACAGCGAGCCGGATACATCGGACCGTGTCCTGGAGATTGATGAACGCACGCGTCTGGCCACCGGTGCCGTGCACGGTCAACGGATAACCGATCGCGGCCTGCATCAGGAAGCGATTGAGCACCGTCCCGAAGTCGCCGTCGTAGTCGAATCGGTTCACCAGCCGCTCGTCGAGTCGGGTTTCCTCGGTCTGGGTGCCCCACACGATCCCCTGATGCAGATCGGTGATGCGCACGCCGTCGTTGCGCGCATAGAACTGGAAGAGCAGCTGATCCATCGACTTCGTCAGGTGGTAAATGCTGCCCGGTCGTGTCGGGTAGAGAATCTCGCGGACGACGGGTTCACCGTGGCGGTCGGGAAAGCTGACCGTCAAATATCCTTCCGGAAGGTTGAACGGGGCGGTGTCGTATCCGTACACACCCATGGTGCCCAAATGCACCAGATGCGCAGCGGATTCGCTTTCGACGATCGCGGCCAGGATGTTGTGGGTCGCGTTGACGTTGTTGTCGACGGTGTACCTCTTGTGCGCACTGTCTTTCATCGAGTAAGGGGCGGCCCGTTGCTCGCCGAAGTGCACGATCGCCTCCGGCGCCTGGTGCCGCAAGACTGCGAGGAGGCCGTCATAGTCGTGCGCCACGTCGAGCTGGATGAACTCGATGGCCTGCCCGGTGAGCTCGCGCCAGCAGTCCAGGCGCTGAGCGATATTCGCGATCGGAGTGAGTGACTGGACACCGAGCTCGTCGTCGATCTGTCGACGGACCAGGCTGTCGACGATCACCACCTCGTGTCCTGAGCGGGAGAGGTGCAGAGCGCTCGGCCATCCGCAGAACCCGTCGCCACCGACAACAACTATCTTCATTCCCGACCGCCTCAATGTCTCGTACCGACCCCCTCGAAAGTTATTAGACACTGAAATGGTCACGGATTCTTGTTTTGATTCTTGTTTCACTGCCCCGGTCACCGGGAACTCGCGGCTCGACGCCGACACAACGAAGGATCTCAAGGAGTTGCGTGACCAGGACATCGCGGAGAAAGCCGAATCCATGTCCGGTGTGGTCGTCCCGGCATGTGATGGCGGCGCTCGTACCCTCGCGGCAGGTGAATGAATCACCCCCGGTTAAATGCCGCTTCCTTCTGAGTCAGGAAGGATGCGCACATGCCTAAGAAGATCGATCCGGAGGTCCGTTCGAGGGCCTTGCGGTTGCTGGAGACACACGGTGGCGAGTACTCGTCGTTGACCGCTGCTGCCGAGGCGATCGCCAAGCAAGTCGGTGTCGGTCAGGAGACGGTGCGTCGTTGGGCCGTGCAGGCTCAGGTCGACGCCGGCGCGCGCTCTGGTACCACCTCGAAGGAATCCGCCGAGATCAAGAGACTCAAGGCGGAGAACAAACAACTGCCAGAAGATGTTGCCATTTTGAAAGCGGCGACAACTTTCTTCGCGGGGGAACTCGACCCCCGCAACCGATGCTCGTGACGTTCATAGATCAGATGCGCGCCAACGGTTTTGCGGTCGAGTCGATCTGCCGGATCCTGCGTGAGCAGGGCTGCATGATTGCCGCACGAACCTACCGGGCATGGCGAACACGCACAGCTGCTGCGCGTACCGTCTCCGACGCTCACCTCGTCGATGCGGTGCGGACCGCGGTCTGGCGAACCGACGACGCGGCCGACGGCCGACGGCAGATGACACCTGAAGGCCTCTACGGACGGGTGAAGATGCGCGCACACCTGGACCGGACCGTGCTGCCCGGGGTGTCCTACGGTGCCCTCGATCGAGCGATGAAGGTATTAGGCCACAACGGGATTCGGAGATCGAAGGGCGTCCGAACGACCATCAGATCCGCTGATGGTATCCGCGCCGGCGATCTGCTGAACCGACAGTTCAGTGCCGCCGAACCGAACCGGGTCTGGGTGACCGATTTCACCTACTGCCGGACATGGGCAGGGTGGGTGTACGTGGTGTTCATCATCGACGTCTTCTCGCGACGAATCGTGGCGTGGCATGCCTCGACGTCGAAGACGGTGGAGCTGGTGACCGTCCCACTCCGGATGGCACTGTGGCAACGTAAAGGCGAAGGCCATCCAGTGAAAGCTGCTGAGCTGATACATCATTCGGACGCCGGAAGTCAGTACACGTCGGTTACGCTGACCGAGCGGCTACGCCACGAAGACATCGCCGCGTCGATCGGAACAGTCGGGGATGCCTACGACAACGCTCTCGCAGAGTCGGCGAACGGGTTGTACAAGACCTAGTGCATCCGGACCACAATCTTCCACTCCGGTCCGTACAAGACCGTCTCCGACGTCGAACTCGCGACCGCCGGTTGGGTCGATTGGTACAACAACAGTAGATTGCATTCGAGCACCGGCCAGATCCCCCCGACCGAGTTCGAAACGCTCCCTACGCTGGCCTCGGCCCCGAGGACCAGCCCACATTGGAGGCGGCACAAAACCTGGGGTGATTCAATCCGACAGCGCGAACCGTCGCACAACTTCAACCGCGAGTACCTGGCCGAATGGACCGACGAGGCCGGCGCCTTCTTCACCACCGACGAGATCACCAAGTCAACCGCCGACTACGAACTCGTCGACCCGATGACCGCCCGTGGTGACTACCGGGTCGTTGGCGGACTCGACTGGGGCATGGCGCACGACGCCAACGCTGTGGTCTACCTGGCGGCCTCCGGCGACGTCGATCTCAACGCCGCCAAGCACGCCGCCGACCCGGTGTTCTGGATACCGGCGATCGAACAGCATTTCCGCATGGAGTACGCGACGTTCATCGACAGGCTGATCGACCACGCCGGGCGACTCAACGTGCTGCGCTTCATCTCCGAGACCAATGGTGTCGGCCAGATGCCCACCCAGGTACTCAAGCAGCGCATGAACGAACTGCCCTACGACGGCAGCCTGCGCTATGTGAACGCCGTCGCCACGACCATCCACCGCAAGAATGCCGGCTTCTCCCGTATGAAGGTGCTTCTACAGTCCGGACGCCTGGTGCTGCCCAACCATCCCGACCTGTTGCGTCAGCTCCATGCGCTGACCTACGAACAGACCGAGATCGGCACCCTCAAGATCTCGGTACCGGAGAACATCGGCCACGACGACCTCGCGATGGCGCTGATGCAGGCTGTGTCGACGATCCAGACCCGCATCCCGGTCGAAGCTTGGCCGGCGTCGCTGTGCGGAACCGGCGACATCCTGACCACCGACCGAGGAACCCGCATCCCCCGCCAGCCTTCGTGCAGCCCGAACGAGTCGATCTTCTTGGGCGGCGACGGGACGAAGGTCTAGGAGTCGGTCGCTCCGCCTTGCTCGCACTCAGCAGCCTGACGGGCCAACACCTCGCGGTAGGCGGGCAGAACGACGGTCCGCATCACGGCGTCGAACTCGGCCGTGCGGGTGTCGGGGGCGGCGTCGACGAGCTCGAGGGCTCGGCGACGGTTGGCCTCTTTGATCTCCGGCGGGATGGGCCGCGGGTTCGCCATTCGCAGCGGCTACTTCCGAGGCTTCGAGTGTGTGAGACGTGGATACAGTTTGGTCGCAGACGCCGCAACCTCTCGGTGGAGACCTTTGGCCTCATCCTCGATGACTGCGGCGACAACATCGTCGAAGGTACTGTCTCGCCCCAGGCCTAGTTCCTCGAAGCTGCGCCGCTCGTCGGCCAGGCGAAGCTCCCCACTCGCAAACGGAACGAGTACCAGCACGTCGTCACCGCTATGCTTCGCCAGGGTCGCGCACCCGTCGTCGCCAAGCTCATCGATCACGAACCCCATCTGGTCAGTTCCAGCAAGCGCGACCAACAGTCGCTCTGTAGTTCTCGTGACAGGCTGTCGGGATCGCTCGATCTCGTCGTAGCCAAGCACAACGCCAGATTCGAGACGCGATGCGGCCTGAATCCGCTGTTCGACGACATCATCGGGTCCAGTATTCATCCAGCGGACTAGGTACTCGTATCCGTATATGTCAGAGAGAGCATGCTCTTCGTGGAGGTAGACCCCTGGTGCCCACATGTCAGTGATCGGAGCGTCGGCGAACTCGAGGATGTCGTTGGTGTCACGGAGGAGATCCGCGAGGGTGTCCCTGCCGGCCGCAAGACCAGGAAGCTGTGGGCTGGACAGCGACCATCCGTAGGCATCGCCGTTGTTCGTGAAGATCAAGTGCAAATCACTGGTCATATTGCCAGCACCTCCCTTGCTTCCTCTGGGCTGAGGCCCGCATCCTCAATCAGGACACGCCGTACTTCACGGGGCGCCAGTGTCCGCTTGTTGTGGTATGCCCAGCGTATCCGAGGTCTACCCTCTGCCTCTAGCCACGTATGGCTGCCCTTCCCACATCCTTCACGGGCCGATAGCCAAGTTCCCTCTTAAGGAGACGCAGTACGAACCGCGCCTTATGCGATGGCCAGGGGTCAGGCATCCACACATCAAATCAGAGGAGCCGTCGCCAGGCAGCACGAGTGCTCACGCCGTGCTCACACGACACCCATCGAGGGCGCGCAACAGCGGGCAACGCTATCGCCCCAATATGCCCTCTGAGCTGCTCATTCTATCGATCGCGGTTGATCCTGATCGACCCCGGATGACGGCGGATTCTGTCTTTAATCCGCAGGTCCCAGGTTCGAGCCCTGGTGGGGGCACCGCTAGTTGTACTGACCCGACAGGTTGGGTACGCGGTCGGCGGGTGAGTTGCCTCGGAGTGCGGTGTGGCCGCGTTCGTGATTGTAGATACGAAGGAACTCAGGGAAGGCCGCGACGCGTTCGGTTTCACTGCGGTAGGGACGGGCGTAGGCCCATTCCTCCTGGAGGGTCCGGTTGAAGCGTTCGAGCTTGCCGTTGGTTTGCGGCCGGTACGGTCGGGTCCACTTGTGCTTGATCTTGTTGTCGGTTAACAAGTCCCGGAATATGCGGGACCGGTAACACGACCCGTTGTCGGTCATCACTCGCGCGGTGGTGACACCGATCGAGGCGAAGTGCGCCAACGCCCGAATCATGAACGCGGTCGCGGTTTCCTTCTTCTCATCAGCGAGGATCTCGGAGTAGGCGGAGCGGGAATGATCGTCGACGGCGTGATGCAGATAGGCGTACCCCAGGTTCGGGCGGCCAGCAACTTTGCGGGGTCGCCCAGGCTCGCGGTGGGCACTGGAGTGGCGGGTGCCCTGGGCGCGGCCGTGTACGCGATGTCCACCTCCGCCGGGGATTCTCCCGAGCTTTTTGATGTCGACGTGGATCAAGCCTCCGGGCGCTTCATGTTCATACCGGCGGACCTCGCGCCAGCGGGCACGTGCCGGCGCCCCGGTCGCCGTGTCGATCCATGACAACCGCAGGCATCGGTACCGGGTCAGGATGCGGTGCACCGTGGAGACGTTCAACCCCAGGTCAAACGCGATCCGGGCCGGCCCCCAGCGACGGGAGACGCGTAACCCGACGACCCGGCGTTCCCGGCGCCGGCTGGTGCGATGCGGACACGATCGGGGCCGGCTGGACCGATCACCCATCCCGGCCGGCCCCGATTCGCGGTAGCGATCCGCCCATCGCTTGGCCGTGGTGACCGTACGTTGAACCTGTCAGCCGCGCGGCGCAGTGGCCACCCATCTTCAACAACACACCGAGCCAGACGCAACCGGCCAGTCAGGGACAACGGTGAATTACGGTGAGACACGAAGACCTCCGGGTTGAGGAGCGGTTCCTAGACAGCTCCACACCTCACTCGGAGGTCTTCCCTATGTCACGTCGACTCGCCGAACGCCGTACCTAACGTCCCGGGTCAGTACAGCTATGCGCTGGGCGCCAGCGTGGCGGCGGGCACCGCCGACACCACCAGCGGGTGGGACGACATCAAGGTCTACTCGGTCGCTGCCTCAGGGTGAAACCGGAGCGGCGCGCCCTCTCGTCAGGTCCCGCTCGTCGGGTGACTGTATATTCCGAGCATGCTGGAATTGACGCTCCCACTCACGGGATTCATCACCGCGACCATTCTTTTGCGTCAGTTCTACTTTCGCCGAATCGCGTGGGACGCGGGTTCGTGGCTCATATTCCTGGTCGGATGGGTTTCGATCGTGCCGACGCTACTGGCCAAGCTGCGCCACCAAGTCATCTACCAGCTCGATGCACAGATGCAGGTCGTCTCTGAGACCCTCGTCAGGAATCCAAGATTGGAAGCGGCGCTCTACTTCTTGACCGTGTGCGCTGCTGGCGCGCTGTTCCTGAGGGTCGCAATGGGCGGCAGCCGTCGCCAAATGTCCCTGTTCGGTGCGATGTTCATCGCGACCAGCCTGATTGCGATGCTGTCGAACCTGAACGCTTGGGTGCACCTCGTGACAGGGCAGCCGGCGGTCCTGCTTGCGCTTCTTCTCGCAGCCACCTTCGCAACTCCATCTCGTGAAGGCGCGGTTTCTGGAGCCGCGGTTCTCGCGCTGAGCGTGGCGATCGTAGGTACCGCACTCGTGCTCTACGATCGGAGCATAGTGTTCATGGAATGCACAGCAAAGTGCACATTTGCTGGTGAAATTTTCATGGCGGCAACGACGCACGGAAATACGCTCGGACTGATCATGGCAGCGTCCATTCCGTTTGTGTGGCTCGCGTTCACCAACTGGACGAAATGGTGGATGCTAGCGTTCGTCATCTTTAACCTGGCGCTGAGCGGATCGCGTAGCGCGCTGGCCGTCGGTCTCATCACCATGGTAGTTCTGGGCATGTCGAATCCATCCCTTCGCGGCGGGATTGGCCGGGGGCGGACGCTCATTCCGCTGGGTGCCGCGGCGGCGGTGAGCGTATTGGTCGCGATCGCGCTTCCGCTGGTTGAGCGTGACGATACTGCGCTGACGGGGCGTGGCGGGTTGTGGAACATTGCCCTGAACGCATTCGAGGACAATCCCCTGATCGGTGGCGGGATCACTGCCTGGGACAATCTGTACAACCAGGGCGCGTTCGGGGCAGCAGCCGCGTACTCCACTCACAACCAGTGGGTCGAGGTGCTGCTCCTGGCCGGGCTGGCTGGTGCACTCACATTCGGGATCGGAGTGTTGGCTCTGTTTCTGGGCAGTCAGAGTAGTCGTTACGTCACCCTGGCGGTGTTCTTGCCGATCGCTGCTCTGGGCGCGACAGAGCGGCCGCTCTCGTTCGGCCTGCTCAATACTCTGACGTGGGTGCTGGTTGCTCTCGTCATGGTCTCGACGGGCACCAACTACTCGTCGTTGTTCGGAGTAGAGAAGCGCTTGCGGCGTTCCTCCCTCCAAAACTCCACATCCCCGAATGTCATTTGCCACCGCTATGGGACCACCTGTTTGCCACGAGCATGGGACCACCTTGGCGCGTTATTGAGGATGCGCGGTGGGGTCGTGGCGGTCAAGTCCGGGGCGTTGGCGCTGGCGGTA